>JBHHYG010000093.1:0-11087 GCA_046757445.1 Acidobacteriota bacterium | reverse complement strand
CCTCGCAGCCCCTGCGCCCGCTCGCTTCACGACCCGTTGAGAAATGCGGGCTTAGTTGTACCCCTGTGCCGATGTCGTTAAAGTCGGACATCGTTACCCCGTTCAACAGCTTCATGGAGTCGGCGTTGGAAACTGGCAGCAAGCTGGGCGCCTACCGGATCCTCGAGCACCTGGGCTCCGGAGGCATGGGGGAAGTCTACCTGGCCCACGACCCGCGTCTCGACCGCAACGTGGCGCTCAAGATCCTGCCACAAAAGGCGGCTTCCGATGCCGCCAGGCGCGATCGCTTCGAGCGCGAAGCCAAGGCCATCGCCGCCCTCAATCATCCCAACATCGTCACCATCCACTCGGTGGAAGAGGCCGGCGGTGTCCACTTCCTCACCATGGAGCTGGTCGAGGGCGAAACCCTCACCGCACGCATTCCGCCGGCGGGCTTGTTCCTAGCCCGCATTTCTCAACGGGTCGTGAAGCGAGCGGGCGCAAGGGCCACGAGGACAAGGCGCGCGCCGGTTCGAGGGCGCAGGCGTACTCGTGCAGTACGTCGAGCCCTCGGGGCAAGCGCAACACAGTCATCGCGGCTCTTGCGCTCGCGCAGCCGCGAGCCGTTGAGAAATGCGGGCTAGAGGAGTTCTTCGAGCTGGCGGTGCAGCTGGCCGATGCGCTGAGCGCCGCCCACGAGAAGGGTGTCATCCATCGCGACCTGAAGCCGAGCAACATCATGGTCGGCATAGAAGGCCGGCTGAAGGTGCTGGACTTCGGGCTCGCCAAGCTGCTGGAGCCGGGCGATTCCATCGCTGTCGGGGTCGCCGCACTCCCCGAGGCGCCCACACGAGCGCTCACCAGCGCGGGAGTCGTAATGGGCACGGTCTCCTACATGTCGCCCGAGCAGCTCCAAGGCAAGCCCGTGGATCACCGCTCCGACATCTTCTCCCTCGGCCTCATCCTCTTCGAGATGGCCACGGGAAGGAGCGCCTTCGGCGGCGACAGCTCGGCCGATCGCATCTCCGCGATCCTACGCGACAAGCCGGCGACGGTAACCGATCTTCGCGTCGAGCTTCCACGCCATCTCGGACGTATCATCGGCCACTGCCTGGAGAAGGATCCTGGCCGCCGGTTCCAGACCGCCCGTGACGTGCACAACGAGCTCGAAGACTTGAAAAACGAGCTGGTGGTGGTGGAATCGCTTCCAGCGAGCCCGGTGGCCGCGGGCGGGCCGCTCCACGCCGGCACGCCAGACGGGCGATGGCCGCGTGGCGCAATCGTCAGCGCCGCCGTCCTTGTCGTGGTCGTCAGCATCGCCCTGCTGTTCGGGTGGCGAAGGCTCACCGACATGCTGCCGGGCGGGCAAGGGAGACAGACCGGCGCCGCCAGCCCACTGGGCCCTCCAGCAAACACTGCGACGGACACTGCAGAGAGCACTGCTAGCGGCATTGCAGCCGGCAACGTCGGTGCCGAGATGCGCCGGCTGGCAGTCTTGCCCTTGACCAACCTGCGGCCGGATGCGGAGACCGATTTTCTCGGCTACGCCATGGCCGACCAGGTCATCAGCCGGCTCGAGTACCTGCAAGATCTCCTCGTGCGTCCGTCGAGCGCGGTGCGCCAGTATCAGAACCAACCCATCCAGCCGGCCGTGGTGGCGGATGAGCTCCAGGTCGATTACCTGCTCACCGGCAGCTATCTCAAGGAGGGCAACTCGCTGCGGCTCAACCTCGAGCTAGTGAACGCACGCTCGAACGAGTCGATCTGGCGGCAGCCGATCGAGGTTGAATACGCCAACGCCTTCGCCCTCCAGGATCTGGTGACCGAGAAGGTCACCGAGGGCCTGGCGGTGCAGTTCTCGAGCCAGCAACGGCAGCGCCTGGCCCAGGAGGTCACCCGGAACCCCCTGGCCTACGAGTACTACCTGCGCAGCCTCTCCTATCCGAACAGCTCCGAGGGCCACGAGCTGGCGGTCGAGATGTCGCGACGATCGACCGATCTTGATCCGGCCTATGCACCCGCCTGGGAGCAGCTCGGCTATCGCCTGCACCTGCTCGCCACCTATACCCTGGCCGAGGAAGAGGTTTTTCGAACGCAAGCCATGGAGGCGCTGCAACGAGCGCTCGAGCTGAATCCCCAGAACCTCGCGGCGCTGAGCGAAATGAGCGCGATGTACACGGAGTCAGGGCGCCTGGAGGCTGCGCTCGAGGCCGCTCAGCGGGCGCTCGAGGTCAATCCCAACAGCCCCTACCTTCACTTCTCGGTCGGCTACGCCGATCGCTACGCGGGCTTGCTCGAGCAATCGCGGGAAGAATACGAGGCGGCGATCCGCCTCGATCCGCAAAACCCCCGCTGGCGCTCGGCCGGTATCACCTACCTGTGTCTGGGAATGTACGAGAAGGCCCTGCGCGCCTTCGATCTCGATGCCGAAAGCAGCTGGTCGACCAGCTGGAGGGGCTGGGTCTTCTGGCGCATGGGCAAGCACGACGAAGCCGTCCGCGAGCTCCAGCGAGCCATCGATCTGGAGCAGGGCAAGGGACCGCTTGCCGACTGGGCCCTCGGTGCCAGGTCAGCCATCGAGGGCGATCTCGAGAAAGGCCTGGCGGCGGCGCGCAGACTGGAGGCGTTGGACTTCTCCGACGGTGAGTGGCACTACACTATCGCTCAGGTTTACTGCATGCTCAGCGATGAGGCCGATTGCCTGCGCGCGCTCGAGGTCATGCTCGAGCGGGGTTACTTCAACTATCCCTGCCTGCAGGCCGATCCCTCCTTCGATGCTGTGCGGGGGACCGCCGCCTTCGAGCGCATCGCCGCCGCAATCAGAGAACGCCACGAGGACTTCCGGCAGCGATTCGGTTCCCCCGGCGCCAGGGATTAGCTGCATATCTCATCGCCCTCCTGCTGCGGGCGCGAATAGACCCCCCGCGTAGCGCGATGAGAAATGCAGGCTAGCAAGCAGAGGCCCAGTTCGTCGTGCCTCGCGGTTACCGATCCGATCCGGCTCCCGACCCGACGATGATCTTCGGGTAGTCGATCAGCATCTGGTTGAGCTCCTCGATCGTCGCCGAGATGAGCTGGTCGAGCTCGGCGATGCGGGCGGAGGTTTCCTGGTCGAGCTCGGCGAGGACCTCGAGCTGCCCCTCGGTAGGCCGGGCCTGGGCGCTGGCGATGTTGCGGTTGAGCGTGCGCAGCTCCTCCGACAGGCGCGGGTATTGCCGGTAGTTCATGCGCGGGAACGGCCGCTGTAGCTTGTTGTCGAACTCTTTCAGCTGCTGCATGGCGGTGCCGGTCTGCTCGATGATCTGCTCGAGGTTGTCGACGTCGGAGCCCTCGAGGGAGCCGTTGAGGTTTTCGAGCTGGCCGTTGAGGTCGGCGACGGTATCGATGAGCTCGTTCACCCGGGAGGTGAGATCCCGCACCTTCATGGCGGCCTCGAATTGGGCCTCGTAGTCGGCCTGGCTGGTCGAGACGTTCGGATCGCCCCGCAGCTCGAAGCTCGTGCTCTGCTCTTTGCCACCGGCGCTCACCGACACCGTGTAGGTGCCCGGCACCGTCGGCGGGCCGGTGGGACCGAAGCGGAAGAAGCGTCGACCGGTAGCCGGCCGGCTGCGCAGCGGCCGCGGCCCTTCCCAGCTCAGATCCCAGACGGCACGGTTGACGCCGGCATGGGCGTTGTGGTCCTGCCACTCCTTCACCAGCTTGCCGCTGGCATCTCTGATACGGATGATCACACCGCCGTCGCCGGCGGCAGCGCCGCGACTACGGCCGGCAGCGGCCGCACCGGAACCCCGATTGCCCGGGCGAGATCCGCGCCGCGTTGCGCCCCCACCGGAAGCGCTTGCATCCGCGCCGAGGCGACCGCCGGAGCGACCGCGACCGGCACCTCGAGTGGAGGAGTCGCGCGCGCCGGACGGCGCTTCCTTCAGCCAGTAGTTGATGAGCGCGCCGCTGGGCGGGTTCTCGCCTCTCCAGGAACGCTGGCCGAGGCTGGCGTCCTGGTTCCAACGCTCCCAGCGGGTGGCGCGCCGGACGTCGAACAGGTGCAGCTCCTCGTTCATCGCCGTGGCGAGATCCTGTAGCGGCGTGATGTCGTCGAGGATCCAAGCGCCGCGACCGTGGGTGCCGATGATCAGATCGTTTTCGCGCGGCTGGATCTTGATGTCGCGCACCGAGACCCGCGGCAGGTTCAAACGGATGTCGTGCCAGCTCTTGCCGCCGTCCCAGGAGGCGTAGATGCCCCGATCCATGCCGACATAAAGAAGGTTCTCGTTGCGTGGATCCTCGCGGATGACCTTGACGTAGTCGTCTTGCGGCAAGCCGGCCGAGAGATCCTCACAGCTGCGCCCGAAGTCGCGGCAACGATAGGCGTGCGGCGTGAAGTCGTTGAGCCGGTGGTTGTCGACGGCGATATAGGCGGAGCCAGCCTGGTACCGAGAAGCATCGATCTTGGCGATCCAGGTTTCTGCCGGCAGCCCCGGCAGGTTGTCTTTGACGTTCATCCAGTGGGCGCCGTCGTCGCGGCTGATCTGCACGTTGCCGTCGTCGGTGCCCACCCAGATGACACCGGCCTGCAGAGGGGACTCGGCGATGGTCAGGATGGTGCAGTGGAACTCGGCGGCGGTGTTGTCGTTGTAGATCTCACCGCCCGAGTCGCGCTGCTTTTCCGGGTCGTTGGTAGTGAGATCGGGGCTGATGATCTGCCACGAGTAGCCCTGGTCGGTGCTCTTGAAGAGCACGTTGCCACCCCAGTAGACGACGCCCGCATCGTGCGGCGAGATATAGATGGGGGCGTCCCAGTTGAAGCGGTACTTGGCGCGGAACATCCCCTGGCCCTGCGAGCCGATATTGCGCGGGTAGGGCTCGATGCTGCGGGTCTGCCCGGAGCCGGTGTCGGTAATGCGGAAGTAGCCGCCCTGGGCGTTGGAGTAGACCAGGTTCGGCTTGCCGGGCACCGGCACGGCGTAGAAGCCGTCGCCGCCCCCTACCGTGTACCAGTCGTCCTTGAGGATACCGGCGGGATTGTTGGTGCGGCTCGGCCCGCACCAGTCGCCGTTGTCCTGCAGGCCGCCGCAAACGTAGTAGGGATCCCGGTCGTCGAAGAAGATCTGGTAGAACTGCGAGATCGGGATGTTGTTGATGACGGCGAAGGTGCGGCCACGGTCGTGCGAGACCTGGTAGCCGCCGTCGGAGCCCGACAGCAGGTGGTCGGAGTCTTCCGGGTCGATCCAGAAGCTCTGGTGGTCGCCGTGCACGCCGTTGGCGATGCGCTGGAAGGTGCGGCCGCCGTCGGTGGATTTCGACAGGCCACCGGAAAGCGTGAAGAGGGTGTTCGGGTCGCTGGGGTCGACGTAGACGTCGGAGTAGTAGAAGGGCCGGAAGTTGAGGTTGCGGTCGTCGTTGATCATCGACCACGTCTCGCCGTAGTCGTCGGAGCGGAAGAGCGTTCCCGCCGTCGGGTACTCGGTGATCAGGTAGACGATGTTGGGACTCGACTGCGCCACCGAGATGCCGATGCGGGCCATCGGCTCGTCGGGTGTAGTGGTGACCTTCTTCCAGCTGTCGCCACCGTCGGTCGACTTGTAGAGCGCCGTTTCCTTGCCGCCGTCGTCGAAGCGCCAGGGACGGCGGCGGAAGGTCCACATACCGGCGTAGACGTTGCGCGGGTTGGAAAGATCGATGTCGAGGTCGGAGCAGCCGGTGTCCGGATCGATATAGAGAACTTTCTTCCATGTCTCGCCGCCGTCGGTGGTCTTGAAGACGCCGCGCTCCTCGTTGGGACCCCACTGGTGACCGAGCGCGCACACCAGCGCCACGTCGGCATCGCGCGGGTCGACGACGATGCGCTTGATGCGCTCGGTGCCCTCGAGCCCCAGATGCTTCCAGCTGCGACCGCCGTCGGTGGAGCGCCAGACGCCGAGCCCATAGGAGACGGAGTTTCTCGGGTCGCCCTCACCGGAGCCGAGCCAGACGACGTTGGTATCGGAAGGAGCCAGCGCCAGCGCCCCCACCGAGTAGGCCTCTTCGTCCTGCCACTGCCCCTCGAAGGTGGTGCCACCGTTGCTGGTCTTCCAGACACCGCCGTCGGCCGTTCCCACCCAAAAGGTCTTGTAGTCGCCGGGCATCCCCAGCATCGCCGTCGTGCGACCACCCATGTTGGCCGGCCCGATCGAGCGCCAGTGTAGCCCGGAAAGAACGGCGGATGGATCGGGCTCTGCCGACCTACCGGAGGCTGAAGCGGCGTTCCCACCTGCTGCATTGGCGGCCGGTAGCACGGTAAAGGGTGCCGTGGCCCGGCGAGGTGGCCACGGCACTCGGAGTGCCCGAGCCACAGAGGGCGTCTGAAACACCCAGTAGTCGACGTGAAACCACTCGTGCGGCTCTCCCGGCGCCAAGGCAAAGTTGCGGCCGCTGGTCAGGTCGCTGGCAGCGAGCAGGGTCAGCGAGTCGCCGTGTTGCCGCAACCGTGCACCCAGCGCCTGAGGATAGACGCTGGGGACGGCGACGAGGGCGATGCCAACGAGCAGGGCGAAAGGGGTGCATAGGGAAAGGAGTGCACGAAGGGAACGCATGGACGGATGCCTCCTCATGGGGATCAGCGGGACAGCGACAACAGGGTGAGAACCTTATCTTGCTCCGCCAACGCCGCTTCGTCCAGGGTGGTTAGCGCGGGTGGTGAAGCCGCGCCGATGGTGGCCGTCCCATGTTGTTGTGGGAAGCGCGGTGGTGGGTGGCAGCAGAAGCTACACTCTGGCGATGGAGATCCGAGGAGACTTTCGGTGAATAGCTGGTACCATATATGGTATCCTCTCGAAGAGGCTCATTCAGCTCGCATTGCTTATCAGGGGCACATGATGGTGAAAACGACCGTCTATCTGGAGGCCGAAACAGCCCTGGCGCTCCGGGAGCTGGCCCGCAAGGAAGCCCGCAGCCAGGCGGAGATCATTCGCGAGGCGCTGCACTTGTACACTCGCGGCAAGAGCCGTCCAGGCCCGACGGGAATCGGGGCATTCCGCAGCGGCCGCGGTGACGTGGCCGACCGCGCCGAGGAGTACCTGCGCACGGCAGCCGGCCGGCGTCGGTGACGCTGATCGCCGACACCGGTGGACTCTACGCCCTCTTCGACGCCGACGACCGGTATCATGGTGCCGTGCGGGCGGTCGTCGAGAAGGAACGGGGTCCGATCGTTGTGCCGGCGGCCATCCTGGCCGAGCTCGACTACCTTCTTCGCGAGTTCCTAGGCGTCGACGCCGAGTTGACCCTGCTGGACAACTTGCTAGAAGGAGCGCTGACGCTCGATGTGCCGCCTTTCGAGGATCTCCGACGGGCGCGCGAGCTGATCGCCACCTACCGCGATCTCGACCTCGGCTATGCCGACGCCGCAGTCGTCACCACAGCAGAGCGGCTCGGCAGCCGGCGGATTCTCACCGTCGACCTTCGCGATTTCCGCACCGTCATACCGAGCTCGGGCGAGCCGTTCGTTCTACTGCCGGCAGATAGGTGAGTGCCGATCACAGAGCCTGGCGCTGCTCGGGCCCTTGACCCAGGCTCCCTCATCCACAAACCTTCCCGCTTACCCGTCTCTCAGGATCTGCTCTCGGCAGCCCGTGCATCAAGCTGCAGCGCACTGGCAATGCTCCCCAGGAGGTACCCATGAAAGCCCCACTCGCTTGCCGAACTCTCATCACCCTCGTTGCTCTCCTCGGCTTGCTGCTGGCAACACCGGTGCCGGCCCGCGCGCAGGTGGACGCCCGCATGTTCCGCTATCCGGATGTTTCTGACGAGCTCATCACTTTCGTCTACGCCGGCGACATCTGGGTGGTCGACAAGCAGGGCGGCGACGCCAGGCGGCTCAGCTCGCCACCTGGCGAGGAGCAGTTTCCACGCTTCTCCCCCGACGGCTCGATGATCGCCTTCTCCGGCAACTACGACGGCAACACCGACGTCTACGTCATCCCCGCCATGGGCGGTGAGCCGCGCCGCATCACCCACCATCCGAGCACCGACCGGCTCATCGACTGGACCCCCGACGGCAGAGAGCTGATCTTCGCCTCTAACCGTGAGAGCGGCAGCCGACGCTTCAACCAGCTCTACCGCGTATCGGCCCGGGGCGGGCTGCCGGAGAAGCTGCCGCTGGCCTACGGCGAGTTCGGTGCTCTTTCGCCCGACGGCCGGCGGCTCGCCTTCACGCCGAAGAGCCGTGAGTTCCGCACCTGGAAGCGATATCGGGGGGGCATGGCGCCGGAGATCTGGCTCTTCGACCTCGAGACCTATACAGCCCGCAACCTGAGCAACAGCGACGCCAACGATTCGCAGCCGATGTGGCACGGCGATACTCTTTATTTCGTCTCCGATCGAGGCGAGAGCCAACGCTACAACATCTGGGCCTACGACCTCGATGATGACTCGGCGCGCCAGGTCACCGATTTCCGTGAGTTCGACATCACCTGGCCGGCCATCGGGCCGGCGGAGATCGTCTTTCAGGCCGGTGGGCGACTGTACCTGCTGGAGCTGGCCTCCGGCCGGCCCCATGAGGTCGCCGTCGAGGTGGTCACCGACCTGGCGACGCTGCGGCCCCATAACGAGAGGGTCGGCGACCTGATCCAGGCCTCGGGCATCTCGCCCTCCGGAGCTCGGGCTGTCTTCGCGGCCCGTGGTGAGATCTTCACCGTTCCCGCCGAACACGGCGTGGTGCGCAACCTCAGCCACAGCTCGGGATCGGCCGAGCGCTACCCCGCCTGGTCGCCCGACGGCGCTCGCCTCGCCTATTGGAGCGACCGCGGCGGCGAATACCAGCTGACCGTGCGCACGGCGGACGGCGCCGGCGAGCCGGAGACGATCACCAGCCTCGGGCCCGGCTATCGCTACCGGCCGTTCTGGTCACCCGACAGCAAGAAGATCGCCTTCATCGACAACACCCAGACGATCCAGGTGGTCGACGTCGACAGCAAGCAAATCAGCAAGGTCGACGAGACGCTATGGCTGCTGCACCCGGCGCTGGCCGGCTTCGAGGTGAGCTGGTCAGCGGACAGCCGCTGGATCGCCTACTCTCGCGGCCTCGAAACGCAGCAGAGCGCCATCTTCCTGTTCGACACCGAGACCGGCAGCCGTTACCAGGTGACCTCGGGGTACTACAGCGACTCCGCGCCGGTCTTCGATCCCGACGGCAACTACCTCTACTACTTGTCGAATCGCAGCCTCAGCCCCATCTACTCCGACCTCGACGCCACCTGGGTCTACCCGAACACCACCGAGATCGTCGCCGCCACCTTGCGCGACGACGTGCCGTCACCTCTGGCGCCGCGCAACGACGAGGAGCAGGTGGCCGGCGAGGAGAAGGAAACCGAGAAGGCGGACAAGAACCAGAAACCGACGGCCGCGGGCAAGGGAGCCAAGGGTAAGAGAGCCGCTGCCGCCGGTCAGGAGCAGAGCGAGCAGGGCGCTACCGAAGACGAGGGCACGAAGCCCGAGCCCGTCGACATCGACCTCGAGGGCTTCGAAGAACGCGCCGTCGTGCTGCCGCCCGAGGCCGGCAACTACGGCCGCCTGCGGGCGGTCTCCGGCAAGCTGCTCTTCCACCGCTTGCCGCGCACCGGCTCGTCGAGCCGGCAGCGGCCGATCGCCTATTACGATCTCGAGGAGCGGAAGGAGACGCCGGTCATGGAAAACGCCGCCGGCTTCGAGGTCTCGGCCGACGGCAAGAAGCTACTCGTCCATCAGAACGATGCCTGGGGTATCGTCGAACTCCAGCCCGGTCAGAAGATCGAGCACCGGCTGCCCACCGCGACGCTGGAGATGACCGTCGACCCCAAGGCCGAGTGGCGGCAGATCTTTCGCGAGGTGTGGCGCACCTACCGCGACGACTTCTACGACCCCGGCATGCACGGGCTCGACTGGGAAGAGCTGCGATTAGTCTACGGCTCGCTGCTCGACGACGCCGTCACCCGCTGGGACGTCAACTTCGTCATCGGCGAGCTCATCGGCGAGGTCAACTCCTCTCACACCTACGTCGGCGGCGGTGACACCGAGCCCCCCCGCCGCCGGCAGGTCGGCCTGCTGGGCATCGACTGGGCGCTCGAGAACGGCGCCTACCGGGTCGCCCGCATCGTCGAGGGGGCACCGTGGGACATCGAGACCCGCTCGCCGTTCCGCGAGCCCGGCGTGGAGGTGAGCGAGGGCGACTACATCCTCGCCGTCAATGGCGCGCCCCTCGACACCAGCGAGGATCCCTTTGCCGCCTTCGAGGGGCTGGCCGGGGAGACGGTGCAGTTGACGGTGAACGATCGTCCCACCACCGAGGGAGCGCGACAGGTGCTGGTGAAGACCCTGGCCAGCGAGGCGCGGCTGCGCAACCTCGAGTGGATCGAGGGCAACCGCCAGCGCGTCGTGCAGGCCAGCGGTGGCCGGGTCGGCTACATCTTCGTTCCCGACACGGGCTTCAACGGCCAGACCGAGCTGGTGCGGCAGTTCAACAGTCAGATGCGGAAGGACGGCCTCGTCATCGACGAGCGCTTCAACGCCGGCGGCCAGTTGCCGGATCGGTTCATCGAGCTCATGAATCGACAGCTGGTCAACCGTATCGCCTTCCGGCACGGCGCCGTCGCCACCTACCCGCCGGTGACCCACTATGGTCCGAAGGCCATGCTGATCAACGGCTGGGCCGGCTCCGGCGGCGACGCTTTTCCCTACTTCTTCCGCACCTTGCAGGTGGGTCCGCTCGTCGGTGAGCGCACCTGGGGTGGGCTGATCGGTCCCGCCGTCGGCCATCAACTCATCGATGGCGGCTTCTACACGGCACCGCCGGGGCGTATCTACGGCCCCGACGGCAAATGGTTCGCCGAAGGGCACGGCGTCGACCCCGATATCCCGGTGGTCGATGACCCGGGCGCTATGGCCAAGGGCCACGACCCGCAGCTCGAGGCAGCGGTCGACGAGGTGATGCGGCTGATTCGCCAGCACCCGCCGGCGCTCCCCGGCCCACCGGCCTTCGAGCGCCGGGTGCCGGCCCGTTCGGGCCGATCCCGATGAGGAGTTCGGCCTAGCCCGCATTTCTCACCGGGTTGCGTCGCGAGGGCGTGGGAAAGGGTGCGGGCGCAAGGCGCGCGCCGGGA
>JBHHYG010000092.1:0-11100 GCA_046757445.1 Acidobacteriota bacterium | reverse complement strand
CTCGCTGATTCCGGGTGCGACGACGGCCAAATCGGCGGTGCCGTAGGCGCCGATGCTGCTGAAGGCGCTCATGATCCCCCAGACGGTTCCGAACAGACCAATGAACGGCGTGACTGACCCCGTTGTCGCCAGGAACATCATCCACCGTCGCAGGCGCCCTGTTTCAGTATGTGCGGACCGGCGTAGGGACCTCTCTATGGAGCTGAGGCTGATGTTGGGATGGGACGGGCCGGGGTTTTCGCTCTTGCCGCCCTCGATCTGGCTGGCGAGCTCCGAATATCCGGCCAGGAACATGCCGCTCAGTGGCGTCTCCAGCAGCTGGTCACAGGCGGCCTTGGCGTCGGAGAACTTGGCGCTCTTGCGGAAGGTCTCCAGGAACTCGTCGGTCTCTCGGTTGGCCTTGCGGAACAGCAACAGCCGGTCGAGGATGGCCGCCAGCGAGACTACCGAGAAGGCCGCCAGGATCGCCAGCACGGCTAGGGCAAGGGGGCCGATGCTGCCGATCATCTGCAGGATGCTGCCCTGCGCGCGTCCCGTTTGGAGAAGTAGGAGAAGCTGCATGCTCAGATTCTTACAGGAGAATTGTGATGAAATCCCGGCTAGCCACGACTGCGCCTCGAACCGCCCCTTGTCAAGCTAACATGGTGCTTGGTGAGCTGTAAATGCAAACGGCTGGGCGACTGTACCGTTGACGCTCCGCGACGATACTCATAGCATCGCCTGCGTCGCGCCGCCTTGCACTGGCCTCCGGCGGCGCCCTCGGGATTTTCCCGCAGCTTGATCCACTCATGCTCAACTATCTTCGCATCAAGAACTTGGCGGTCATCGAGGAAATCACCCTCGAGCTACAACCGGGCCTGACCGTGTTCACCGGCGAGACCGGCGCTGGCAAGTCGATCCTCGTCGATGGCCTTGCCCTTGCTCTTGGCGGGCGTGCCTCTCTCGATCAGGTTCGCGCCGGT
Organism: Acidobacteriota bacterium; assembly: GCA_046757445.1. Classification (GTDB taxonomy): domain Bacteria; phylum Acidobacteriota; class UBA890; order UBA890; family UBA890; genus JBHHYG01. Next base: position 10,138 of record JBHHYG010000092.1, on the reverse strand, counting down.
GCCGACCGGGCAATGGTCGAAGCTGTCTTCACCTGCTGCCGGGATCCGCAGGTTCGCAAGGTCATCGAATCCGCAGGGCTGGGAGGCGACGACGACCAGATCGCCATTCGCCGTGTTCTGAGTCCCTCCGGAAGCAGGGCCTATCTCAATGATCGGCTGGTCAGCCTGACCCAATTACGAAACGTAGGAGGCCGGCTCGCCGATCTGCACGGGCAGCACGAGCAACAATCCTTGCTGTCTGGAGGGGCGCACCGCCAGCTGTTGGACCGCTTCAGTGGGTGCTCCGAGGTGCTGGCGGCCGTGGCCGCGGCACATGGGGAGGCCGTCGCCCTCGGTCGACAGCTTGTCGACCTGCAGATGGACGATCGTGAGCGGGTGCAACGGGCCGACCTGTTGCGCTTTCAGGTGCAGGAAATCGAAGCCGCCGCCCTGTGCGCCGGCGAAGAGGCCAGCCTGCAAGCAGTGAGGCAGCGGTTGGCCCATGCCGAAGAGCTAGCGGAGCTGGCCAATGAAGCAGAGGCCTGGCTCTACGAAGAGGAAGCCTCGGTCGCAGCCTTGTTGCACCAGGCGGAACGGCGTCTCGAGCGCCTCCGACAGCTAGATCCACAGGCACCGGTGCAGCCAGAATCCCTCAGGGGAGCGCGCTTTGGTGTCGAGGAGGTGGCGCGCACCTTGCAGGGCTACCTCGATACACTGGAGGTGGATCCCCAGCGGTTGCAAGAGGTCGAGGCGAGGCTGTCAGTCATCGAGAATCTGAAGCGCAAGTACGGCGATGGAATCGAGGCGATACTCGAGTACGTGCTGGCGGCTCGAAAAGAGCTACAGAGCCTCGACCATCACGAGGAGGAGATGTCCGGGCTGGAAAAACAGCTACAGGAAGCCTCCAGCAGCTATGCCTCCGCAGCCGCGAAGCTGACCCGGCTTCGGTCGCAGGGTGCACGTCGGCTGAGCGAACAGGTCTGCGGTGAGCTCCACCAGTTGGCCATGCCGGCCGCTGAGTTTCGGGTCGTCATCGACAGCAGCCAGGATGAATCAGCCAGAGGGCTTCCGCCAGGAGCCAGCCGCCACGGTAACGAGAGGGTGGAATTCCTGTTGGCCGCCAATCCGGGCGAGGGTACGGCACCACTCTCCAGAGTCGCCTCCGGTGGGGAGCTCTCGAGGGTCATGCTGGCCTTGAAGCTGACCGCCACCGAGGACGATCCTCTCGAGACCCTGGCATTCGATGAGGTCGATGCGGGGATCGGTGGAGGGCGTGTCGCTGAGCACTTGGCGCAGCGCCTGGCTGTTCTCGCCAGGACACACCAGGTTCTCGTGGTGACGCACCTGCCTCAGGTTGCGGCCTATGCCGATGTGCACGTAGGCATTCGGAAGATCGAGCGGGCCGGCAGGGCGGTCGTGGAAGCCGAGCCTCTGGTAGCCGATCAGCAGGTGGATGAGCTGGCGCGTATGCTAGGGGGCCTGAAAGTCACCATGGCGACGCGGAAGCATGCCCTCGAGATGATCGCCACGCGTCGCTGAAACGGAGCAATTCCCGACAACCGAATGAGGAGAGATATGTCCACACCGCGTATCGGTGTCATGGGGGGAAGCGGTCTTTACGAAATGGAGGAGCTGAGAGATCGGGAGGAGGTGAGAGTGACGACGCCGTTCGGCGACCCCTCCGATGTGTACGTTCTCGGCACCCTGGATGGGGTACCGGTGGCTTTCCTTTCGCGTCACGGTCGTGGTCATCGGTTGAGCCCCTCGGAGCTGCCCTTTCGTGCCAACATCTACGGTTTCAAGAGCCTTGGCGTCGAACGCCTGCTGTCGGCCAGCGCTGTCGGTAGTCTGCGTGAGGAAATCGAGCCGTTGGATGTAGTAATTCCGGATCAGTTCGTCGATCGTACGCGCGGTCGGACGGCAACGTTCTTCGGCGACGGTATCGTAGCGCATGTCTCGTTCGCCGACCCGGTATGTGCGGAGCTCACAGAAGTACTGGCGAGCTCGGCGTCAGCCGTCGGCTGCAAGTTCCATCGCGGTGGCACCTATGTCTGTATCGAGGGGCCGCAGTTCTCCACGCGGGCAGAGAGCGAACTCTACCGATCCTGGGGAATGGACATCATCGGCATGACCAACCTCACCGAGGCCAAGCTCGCCCGTGAGGCGGAGATCTGCTATGCAACGCTGGCCATGGTCACAGACTACGACTGCTGGTATGAGGGGGCGGAGGAGGTCACGGCGGAATTGGTGATCGCCAACCTCCAGCGCAACGTGCTCGACGCTCAGCGCATCCTGCTGGCCTCTGTCGCGAGGGTTCCCGCCGGCCGCGGCTGCTCCTGCGGTGGCGCCTTACGTAACGCCATCCTCACTGATGCCGATGCGATTCCGGCCGGGGCTGGCGAACGGCTGTCGCTGCTACTGGGCTCCGCGGGGAAGGACGACCAGTGAGCATCGTCGTCGTCGGCTCCGTTGCTTTCGATTCGGTGCGCACACCCTACGGTGAGGTCGAGGATGCCCTCGGCGGGGCGGCAACCTACTTCTCCGTCGCGGCCTCCTACTTTTCACCAGTGCGGGTGGTGGCGGTAGTGGGTGAGGATTTTTCCGAGGAGCATATGTCGGTGTTTCAGCGTCGCGGTATCGATTGTAGTGGCATCGAACGCGCCAGTGGCCGAACCTTTCGCTGGGGAGGTGAATACTCTTGGAACCTCAACGAACGCCAAACCCTGTTTACCGAGCTGAATGTTTTCGAGAACTTCGCACCGAAGCTTCCAAAGGCCTACATCGAGTCACCCTATCTCTTTCTGGCCAACATCGATCCCGAGCTGCAGCTGTCGGTGCTGGAGCAAATGGAAGGTTCGCGGCTCGTGGCTTGTGACACCATGAACTACTGGATCGAGGGGCAGCCCGAAGCACTGCGCAAGCTTCTGCGGCGGGTCGACGTGCTGGTCATCAACGACGACGAGGCGCGCGAGTTGTCGGGAACGTTCAACCTGGTGCAGGCAGCCCATGCCATTCGCACCATGGGACCGGCTGCATTGGTGATTAAGCGCGGTGAGCACGGCGTGCTGGCTTTTCTCGGCGATGAGGTCTTCACCGCCCCGGGTTTCCCACTCGAGAAGCTTGCTGATCCCACCGGGGCGGGCGACACGTTCGCAGGTGGGTTCCTCGGCTATCTGGCGCAAAACGGCGATTACGGACCCGCCGCCCTGCGCCGGGGCATCGTTGCCGGCAGCGTGATGGCGTCCTTCTGTGTCGAAAGCTTCAGCCTCGATGGCATCCTCGCGCTCGATGAGGCTGCCATTCAGCAGCGTTACAGGGCGTTTCAGCTACTCACCGAGTTCGGCGACCTTTGAACCGTCGCCAAGCTGCGCTCTCGGGGGTTACCAGATAGAGGAGGGCAGAGATGCTGTTTGCCATCGATGTGGGAAACACCCAGAGCCTTCTCGGCGTCTTCGGAGACCAGAAGCTCAAGGCGCATTGGCGCCTGACGACCGATCGAGCCCGCACCGTGGACGAATTCGGCATCCTTGCTCGCACTCTCTTCAACCTCGAGGGAATCGAAGCTTCTTCAGTGCGAAGCATGGTTGTTTCCTGCGTCGTGCCGCCGCTCGAGGGTGTGCTCGAGCGACTGGGGAAAGAGTACTTCGGCGTCAATCCACTTTTTGTGACACCGGCGCTCGTCGATGACCTGACCATTCTGTACAAGCCAACCACGGATGTTGGTCCTGATCGCATCGTCAACGCCGTAGCGGCGCGCGAGGGATATGGCTTGCCGGTGGTGGTGGTGGATTTCGGAACGGCCACGACGCTCGATGTCGTCGATGCCGAAGGTGCGTATCGTGGTGGCGCCATCGCACCGGGTGTCGGTATTTCGGCCGATGCGCTGTATCAGCGCGCGGCGAGGTTGCCGAGAGTGGATATCGCCCGGCCTCGTCGAGTCATCGGTGACAATACGGTTGAGAGCATTCAGTCGGGGATCTTCTTCGGATACGTGGACCTCGTCGACGGTCTCATCTGTCGCATCGTCGACGAGCTGGGTACAAGGCCACAAGTCATCGCTACGGGTGGCTGGGCGGCCGATATGGCGTCTCAGTGCCATGGGATCACGCACGTCGACCCGCTGTTGACCCTCGAGGGCTTGCGGATCATCGCTCGACGGTACGGCCCGGCAGAATAAAAAAGGCGGTGCGACCGGGAACCCTGGTCGCACCGCCAGAAGGCGGATCGGCTGAACTAGGCGATGGCGCTCTTCAAAGCCTTGCCTGCCGTGAATTTCGGCACTCGCTTTGCCGCGATTTGAATGGTTGCCCCCGTCTGAGGGTTGCGCCCGGTGCGTGCCTTGCGGTGGGAAACACCGAAAGTTCCGAAACCCACCAGGGTCACCTTGGAGCCGCCTTGCAGGGAGCTGGTGATTCCCTCGAGCAGCGAGTCGAGAGCCTGCGCGGCCGCAGTTTTGGTGATATCGGCGTCCCTAGCCATTTTCTCAATCAAGTCAGCCTTGTTCATCGGCAGCAATGCCCTCCTGACATAGTGCGGAAGAAAGAAGTTTTTCGCCTGACCACCCGGCCGCTGTTATAGCAACGGGTGCCGACTGGTGTCAAGCAGAAATCCGCGTGAAGCCCCTCGCTATGCGGGCTGAGAGAGAATGATATCGTCGTTGTAGAGACATCCCATTTGGTGGGCGACGTCGGCCTGCCTATAATGTTACATGGGTGATCATCGACGGGCCGAAATGCTTCTTGCAGTCGTATCAGCTGCCCAAGTAGAAGTCTTCAGCCGCCATCCGTGAACAGCATGGTTCATTCATCCGCAGCACACCAGGCGGTGTGGCGTGCGGTCGGGCGAGTGCGTGCCTACGGCATCGACGGTCCTCGTCCCATCGAGGAAATCGAGGCGGTGCTCGAGTACGGTGCTGCCGTAGGCCCGGCGCTCTGCGCTGCTGTCGAGCAGGCCGGTGGCGCCGACCTCGCCGCCTGCATCCACTTGGTGTCGTTGCTCCGAAGCTCAGATGCACTCGCGGCGGTGCGTCGCGCCGCCTTCGAGCGGCCGGCGCCACTGGAGGCCAAGCAGCAAGCTGTCGACGCGCTTCGAGCTTGTGGCGAACCCGCGCCTAGCGGGGAGATCGAGCGTCTGCGAGCGGCGAAACGCTTCATCGGCACTGCCAATGCAGGAGGGTTGCGAGAGGTCCTGGGGTGGCCTTCTGCGTGGCGATTGCCGGTGCTGGTTGCATGGTTGAGGGGCGCCGGGCCGGCCGAGCTCGAGTTGGTTGGTTCCATCCTCGGGGCGGACCCGGAATTGGATCTGCAGTTGCTCGGCTGGTTGGGGAGACAAGCAACGCGGGAGGCTGCCGAGCGGTTGCAGCAGTACATTGCTGCAGCCCCGGATCGTGAGCGACTCAAGCATGCCAAGCGGGCTCTCCACCAGCTGAAAAGTCGGGGGATTGCTGTCGAACAGGCTGTAAGCGAGGAGGGGCAGAGCTCCTTCTCGCTGGACCTTGACACTGATCCGCTACACCAGGCACGCGCCTATATCACCAGTGTCGATGGTCGCGGCTCGCGGCTGGTGTGGATCCTGTGGCCGTCGGCGCGAGCTGGAAGCCGTCTTCTGCAGGCGGTCGTCAGCGACGTCGAGGGGTTTCAGGAGGCGGAACTGGTTTCCGTCACCCGCAAAGGGTTCAGGGCCTACCTGGAACGGTTCTCCTCCAGGCCGACGCTGCTGGTGGCGAGAGTAGAGGTCACCCTCGCGGCTCGCCGCCTGGCCGCGGCCGCCGAGCGCACGATGGCTGGGGCAAGGAAGGTCCCCGCGGCGTACGAGAAATGGCGCCATCTGGCTTCCTCCGCGGGGTTTCTCGATGGAGATGGCTCTCGGCCATGCCCGCCTCGCATCTATGAATGGCTAGATGCGGAGGCCGTCCGCGGCCGCTCAGACCTGCTCGAGGCCTCCGTGGGCCTGCTGCAGAAACCGGCGTTTTCCTCCTGGGCGGTGGCAGGGGAGTCGATCGATCGGGCGGTCGAGGAGGTGCGGAATTCAGAAACCAGCGCCCTGGTGATCGATGACGAACAGCGGCGCGCACAAATGCAGCGTGCGATCCGCTCGGCTGTGGATGCCGTATTCACTCCCGATACGCGGCGATGCTACCGGCGCCGATTGGAGGTGATGGCGGGCATGCTCTGGGACGAGGATCGGCCGGAGGCAGCCGAAGCGGCGTTGGCCGCTGCCGTCGGATTCACCGACATCGATGACCTTTTCACCGATCACCCCTTTGCCCGTGCCCTCGTGCATAGAGGCGTTTGGATCTCGTACGAGGAGCGGCGGCGCCAGGACGCCACCGAGGGGCGCCGCTCCAGGGTCATCCAGTCGTGAGGGAGGAGAACGGTTCAGGCAAGGCGTTCCTCACCGTGCCCTTGCTCCTGGTTCTCTTGTCGTCGTCCTGCTGGAGCGCCGAGAAGGATCCTCTCGAGCAGGCGCGCGCCGCCTACAAAGACGGGGACAGGACCCAAGCGCTCGGTTTCTATCAGGCCTATCTGCAGGATCATGCCGATGATTACGCGGCCCTGAAGGAGTACACGCTCACGCTCGGAGAGCAGTGGGCTTTCGCCGGCGGCGATCGTTCCGCCATCATCGAGAACCTGAACAACTTGTACCGCGAGCGACCTAATGATCGTGAAGTACAGGGGCTTTTGGCGGTGATGTTGGTTAGTGACGGACAGGACGCCACTGAGGCCGGCCGCTTCGAGGAGGCAGAAGCTGCCCTGCGCCGCGCGATCGCGGTCAACCCGGAGAGCGGCCTGGCCCAGTACCACCTCGGTAACCTGTACGATTCCTGGCAGCGCCCCGAGCGGGCCTTCGATCAGTATCGGGCTTCGGCGGCCAAACAGCCGGAGATCCCCGATCTTTACCTGCGTCTCGGGCGCGCCTACCTCGAGCGTGGCGATGCCGACAGGGCGATTGCTACGCTGGGCATGGTGCTAAGGGCGAGGATCTCGACCTACCTGGTAGCCGAAGCCCACTGCTCCTTGGCGCAGGCCTACGCCGCCAAAGGGTTGGAGCAGGAAACCCGCGAGCACCTGCGACAAGCAACAGCCGATTGCCAGGTGGAGGCAGGGAAAGAGAAGCGGTAGCCCGCTAGAGGAAAACGAGCTCGGCCGTTTCCTCGAAGGCCCGCCGTTCGATCATGTCGATAGCCTCCCAGGGGCAGTAACGGGCGCAGAGCGTGCAGCCGATGCAGGTTTCCTTGTCGATGAGAACATACTTCTCTGCCGGGTTGAACTCCGGCCTCATCAGGTCGATGCAATCGACGGGACAGAAGATGATGCAAGCTTCGCAGCCGGTGCAGTCGTCGCGGCGGACGATAGCGATGTGACTGGATCTCTTCTTCGGTCGCTTCTTGGCGACGGCCATGACCGGCGTCTCCGGGAAAACGGTGCCTGCCCCGTGCCATAGATATGATGCCGGCACAGAACACTAAAGTATCAGCTAGGCGACAGCGAGTCCAAACACTTGCCACCAGGGGTATTAGACCCATGAGGTTGCGGGTGCGTATACTAGATGTGTGACTGCACGGGGTTCCCCACTCGCCAATTAGCCGCAGCAAAATGACCAGGGTTTCGATACGTCGGCGCCGCAGGGAGAAAAGACCTCTGCCCAACTTGCAGGCGGGCAGCGCCGTGCTCGCGACCGGCCATAATGTCCGTGGGCTGCTGTCCGACTACCTGGTCAAGGCAGAGGATCCCAAGCCGTTGAAGGTGGCGGCGGTCTTCGCCCTGCTGGCTCATTTCGTTCTCTTCCTCGTCGTCATCCAAAAGAAGACGATGGAGCCCATCCGTATAGGCGCCCAGATGGCCTCCATCGTGGTGAAGCGCTACAAGCCCCCGGCTCCCCCTTCGCGGAAGAAGAAGACCCGGAAGAAGGCGGTCAACCCGGTGCCCATTCCCGACCCCACTCCAGACGAGCCGGAGCCGATCGAAGATCAGGCCGCAGATGTAGATTTCGGTGATCCCGAGGCCGACTTCTTGGTCGGCCTGCCCGATGCCCCTCCGGGGCTCATGGGAAGCGCCTGGAACGGAGCTTTCAGGATGGGGGAGGGAGGCGTGATCCCGCCGATCCTGCTGAAGCGGGTTCTCCCTGAGTACACGCCGCAGGCAACCCGGGCCGGCATCCAGGGCGAAGTCTACATCGAGGCTGTGGTGACCGTTGACGGACAGGTCGCCGAGCCCAAGTTGATCCGGGGGCTGCCGGACAAGGAGCTCAACCAGCGGGCGATGAACTCCATCCTCAGGTGGCAGTTCAAGCCGGGCATCAAGGATGGCACGCCGGTGCCGGTGATCGCGCTGTTCACCGTGACGTTCCGGATTCATTAGTGGTCGTTGTCGCCTCGGGCCACTACCGCCGCGGGTAGCGCGCCGTGGCCGCGTCGGTTCGCACCTGCCTGGTTGTGGTCGGTCTGACGGTCTATTCGTTCCTGCTCGGCCCACCGGTGCTGTTGCTGACCTGGCTCAGCGGTTCCCCCAGGACACTCTACCGGCTTTCTCGCCTGGCGCTGCGGATGGCTCTTTGGCTGGCGGGGATTCGTTTTCGCGTGGTCGGCTTCGAGCGGCTCGATCCGCAACAGAACTACCTGTTTTTGCCCAATCATCAGAGCAACGTCGACCCGCCGGTGATGCTCTTGGCCCTCGGCCGGGACGTGCGAATGATGGCCAAGGCACAGCTCTTCCGCCTGCCGTTGCTGGGCCAAGCGTTGCACCTTGCAGGCTTTGTACCCGTCGTCCGCGAGAACCGTGAGCGGGCCATCTCGGCGGTGGACGTGGCGGCCGGGTGGCTCCGCCGAGGCCGTGACTTCGTGGTTTTTCCTGAAGGCACGCGAAGTCGCAATGGGCAGCTACTACCGCTGAAGAAAGGACCTTTCTTCCTGGCCGTCAAGGGCCAGGTGCCGATCGTTCCGGTGGTCATTCGTGGCACCGCCGGCTTGATGCCCAGAGGCAGCAGGAGAATTCTCTCGGGCCGGGTCGCGGTGGAGATCCTGGAGCCCATACCGACCCGTGGATGTGGCGTCGATGACCGCGACGGGTTGCGGTTCAGGGTGCGGGAGGCGCTGTCTGCCAGGTTGCAGGGAGCGGGAGGCCCCGTTGCTTGACCCCTCTCGATGCCTCTGTTTGAATCCGCTCAGAAGCCCGCCGCTGAAAGCCTGCTGTCCGTGTCCGGTTTTCGCCGGCACCTGGAGAGGCGAGATTGGGCCTCGCCGCGCAGCGAACGAACCCTGCCCTGCGGATTGGCAAGCAATCCCCGTGAGGGTGTGAGACGGGTGCCCCGGATGGCCGATAAGCCGCGACGGAACTCCTCATTCATAGAAGCCGCCGGCGCTCCCGATCGCCAGGCCATGGCTGTTGCGGTCGCCGATTTCCTGCGTGCAGCCGGCTTAGAGCAAGCGGCGGAGGGCGAGGCGCCGGCAAAGTGCGCAGCTGCGTGGGCGAACGAGCTGCTGGCCGGGTATCGTCAAGACCCAGTGGCTGTCCTGCGGATTTGGCCGGACCAGGCTGGTGATCTGGTAACCATGCGGAACATCCCGTTCGTCTCGGTCTGTGAGCATCATCTGCTACCTTTCTACGGGGTGGCACATTTGGCCTACCTTCCGGCTGGCCATCTCACCGGGCTCTCTCGCTTGACGGCACTGGTCGATTGCTTGGCGCGTCGCTTGCAGATCCAGGAACGACTTACTGCACAGGTGGCGGAGCTGTTGATGCAGTGCCTGCAACCGCGTGGGGCAGCCTGCATCTTGGAGGCCACGCACGACTGCGTTGGCGCTCGTAGCCTGAAGAACCGCGACTCGTGGGTTCAGACGGTCGCCTTTCGGGGCGCATTCGAGGACGATACGGATTTGCAGGAACGCTTAATGCGTCTCGTCATAGGCCGAGGGGAGCCGATCATTCCGTGTGACTCGGCACAACTGACGAAGGGAGTCGACCATGAGTGAGCAGCAGCCGACGGTCAGCATTACACCGGAGCCGGATGACTTCGCGTCCCGCTATGACCGCCTGGTGGAACCAGGTTCAGGATCGTGGGCGATCCGAGCATTGGCGGTCCTCGTCGCGATCCTCGTGGTGCTGGGCTCGCTGGCACATTTTCTATGGCAGTAATGGGCAGGGTACCGCGCCTGCTTCTT
>JBHHYG010000091.1:0-11112 GCA_046757445.1 Acidobacteriota bacterium | reverse complement strand
CCAACGATACGAGGATAATCATGTAGCTCTTGACAACGCCCCTTCATATCAGCCCACATTTCTCAACGGCTCGCGGCTGCGCGGGTGCAAGGGCCCTGAGGACAAGACGCAGGCCGGGAGAGGTGCGTGCCGGGGCTTGCGGGGGGCTTTGCCCGGAAAGGGCTAGCGGCTGCCTTGTGCTTTGCTGCTGGCGGTGCGGTAGAGCCAGCCTGCGACTCCAATGAGTAGAACGAAGCCGGGCCAACCTCCCAGGGGCGGGCTGTCGAAGACCTGGAACATCTCCGGCGAGAAGACCCGAGTGACCTGGGAAAGCACGATGGGCAACGCCAGGAGGATGCCGATCAGCGCCTCGCCGGTGATCAGACCCGAGGCGAACAGTAGACCCGACTGTAAAGGCTCGGCGCCGCTGCCCATGTTTCGCTTTGCCATCCACCAGATCAAGCCGCCGATGAAGATCGAGCTGGTCAGTTCCAGGGGCAGGTAAATTCCCACAGCTACCGCCAGCACCGGCGTACGGAACTCAGAGCCTATCGACTTGAGATACTGGTCCAAGAGAATGAGGGCGACGGCTACTGCCATGCCGATCAGCACCATCGTCCAGGGTAGCCCGCCGCGAAACACGCCTTCCGCGACGCTAGCCATCAGTGTCGCCTGTGGCGCGGTGAGTGGGTTGGGGTGCGCCGGGCTCGGTGCACCGATGCCGTAGCGTGCCTGCAATAAGTACAGGACTGGCATCATCACGAAGGCGGCGGCAACCACGCCGAGGAGCTCCATGAGCTGCTGCTTCCACGGAGTGGCCCCGATGATGTGGCCGGCCTTGAGGTCTTGCATGGTATCGCCCGAGATGGCTGCGGCACAGGCAACCACGGCACCGACGAAGATGGCGGCGGCGGGCCCCACAGGGCTCTCCGCTCCGAGCATGGTGAGCAGTAGCAGGGATGTGAACAGCAGCGTGGCGATGGTGACGCCGGAGATCGGGTTGTTCGAGGAGCCCACGAGCCCGGCCATGTAACCGGCCACCGCAGCGAAGAAAAAGCCGGCCACGATCATGATCAAGGCCATCACCGCAGATACGGCTGGTTGCTGCACGACGATCTCGTAAACGGCAAAGATGGGAATGACGCAGAGGAGGGTCAACCCCAGCACCCATTGCATCGGTGCGTCCAGCTCGGTGCGGGCGATGGCGCTGTGCCCGCTACCCTTGAGCGTTCGGTAGGCCTGAAAGCCCGAGCTGATGCCGCGCTTCACGGGACCCATGAGGTTCAGAAGTGCCCACAGACCGCCAATCACCATGGCTCCGACACCCATGTAGCGGATCTGGGTGCTCCAGATCGCATTGGCCGCCTCTACCACGTCGCTGCCAGCGGGCACGCCGTTGACCGCCGCGTAGATAGGAATACCGATGAGCCAGGCGATGGCACCGCCGCCGAAGACCAGCATCGCAATGTTGAGGCCGACGATATAGCCGACCGACACCAGCGCTGGCGAGAGGTTCATGCCCACCACCCAGATGGTGCCTGCGGCGCGGGTTCCAACCTCCAGCACTCCATTCCATAGCAGCATTCCGGCCTCGGCGAACTTGAACAGTCCGCCGATGACGCCGGCGATGGCCAAGGCGCGGATATTGCGACGCTGGGTTTGCTCATCGGCGCCGACAACGGCGATCTCGGGGGGCAGGTCGGCAGTCGGGCCGGCGCCCCGTTCGCGCATCACGCCTCCCGACTTGAGGACTTCAGCGGTGGCGATGCCCTCGGGAAACTGGAGGTTTTCTTCCACCACCAGGGCGCGCCGAAGAGGGATGGTAAAGAGGGTCCCGACAATTCCTCCCACCATCGCCACGGCGGTGACCTCCCAGTAGTCGAACGTATCCCAGTAGCCCATGAGCACCAGGGCGGGGATCGTGAAGATCACGCCGGCGGCGAGCGACTCGCCGGCCGACGCGGCTGTTTGCACGAGGTTGTTCTCGAGAATGTTGGAGCGCCGGAACGCTCGCAGCACCGCCATCGACATCACCGCGGCGGGGATCGAGGCCGACACGGTCATGCCGGCAAACAGTCCGAGGTAGGCATTGGCGCCCGCCAGAATCATCGACAACAGGACACCGAGGATCAGTGCTTTGACGGTGATCTCTGGCAGCGACACGCTGGCTGGGACAACAGGCGTGCCACCGGCGGATTGCCCGCGTGTGACCGCTGGCTGTGACTGGGGCACGGGCCTGCCTCCTCCGCCTAGCCCGGGCTAGGCCTGCTCTCGGTTTCCATGAGGTGCCGAGGGGCGGCTCGCGGCCGCGCCCGCGTCGGCGCCAGATCTCGGGAGCCTATGCCGCAGCGCGAGATCGCCGCGACGCTAGCGAACTGGCGGTCGTCTTGTCAACCTACTTCGGTGCTTGCAGCAGGCTGAGCAGCTTCTCGACCGTGCCTCGTAGCCGCTGAGCGACCTGGAAAACCGCCTTCCGATCAGCGACTCGCACGTACACCTGCTCGGTTGCCGAGAACTCGGGCCTTCCAGCCAGAGCACTCTGCGGCACCGGGCTTCCGAGCTCGACATCGGCGACCTTTTCTGCGCCAGCGTAGGCGGTCAGGCGGTAGGCTGGGGGCTGTAACCCGAAGGGTTCCATGTCGGGTTTCGACGTTGGCAGGTCCCATTCGGCTGCCACTCCCTCCATTCTGAGATAGTTCATGTCCCAGAGTAGATCGGAGACCCCGGTGCCCTCGATCTTTCCACTCGAAGGCTCCACCTGCGACCAATCGTCGCCCTTCTTTTCGACGGCGAAATGCGCAACGCCGGTGTCAATCTCGATTCGTGTCAGGTCGCTCTGGGTGAAGCTCAGCAGGGTCTTGGCACGAAGCCGGAAAAGGTCGACATCGAAGTCGTCGAGATCATCCTGGGCAACGATGTAGACGGTGGGGTCGCCGGAGGTGGCGACGTAGCGCGCCGCAACTTTCTTCTTTCCGCCCTTCGGGCCGTCTTTTCCGGAATCCTCGCCACCGGTGGAGTTGCCCTCGTCCGGCTCGATCTCTGTGACAGCGCCAACGCGGATTAGGTAGGTAGAGCGCTGCTGGGCTTCCGGCTGTGCTTCGGCGGGGCTGGTCTGCTTCCCACTCTGCCCATCTGCCTGGTCTTGCTGTGCTGGGGGCTCGGGCTTCAAGAGAAGGGCGACACTGAGCTCGGGTGCCTGCAACCCGTATCGGGGGGTATCAACCGGGCCCGGAGCGAAACCCTTGGCCTTCAGGTTGAGAGTGGTGGTGAGCAGGTTTGATACCGCCGAGGCATCTGCTTCAAGGTGCCGCGGCTCGCTGATGCGCCAGTCCGTGCCGGCTTTCTCGACACGGAAACGTCTGTCCTGTCGATTCAACTCGAGGGCGGTTACCTGGTCGCGTGCGATCTCCAGGACAGAACGGTCGCGGATGTCGTCGACGCTTACGGGAAGGTTGCTGACCAGGTCGGTGGGGACGACGAAAACCGCCTCGCTTCCTCGACGGCGGGCATAGTAGCCGCTGGGGTCTTGGGACTCGGAGCCGATCTCGAGGGTCTGTGAAGTGTCATCTTTGGTCCAGATGGTAAGGGTGGTCTCGGGATGGTCGAGGCCGAATTCCTCCAGCTGCTCGGCCGCTGGCGCCTCGGACGCGAAGGCCGCAGCCCGATGGGTGCGCAGCCGTCGCAGCGTTCCGGAAAGGGTTTCCGCATCAGCTCGGCCCTCGCTCGGCGTGACGATTTTCCAAGAAGCTTTCCCGCCGCTGGTGTCGGCTTTGTCAACGCGGCGTACGCTGAGCTCCAGGTTGTTCGATGCAAGCTCCACTCGGGCCACGTCATCGTCCTCGAAGGTGAAGATGCGCTTGTCGCGCAGGTCGAAGAGAGACTTGCCGAGGTTGTTTTTCAGGCTCGCAGGGGTGATGTAAACTTGCTGATCGTTGCCGCGTCGCGCGTAGACATTGGACCCTACCGGCGTATCCTTGCCGAGTTCCAGGCTGAGATCATTACCGTCCTCTAGCTCCAGCTTTGCTCGCACAGCCGGCTGGTCGAGCCCGAAAGGACTGAAGTCCTCGACATCCTCAGCGATCAAGCGTTGCTGTTGTGCCGAGCTCAACCTGTTCAGGAGAGTTTCGATGGCGCTTTCGTCTGCGGCCACCTTGTAGGGCGCTGTGATGCTCCAGGTCTTCTCTTCATCACCGGAGCGGACGGCGATGATTGGCCCCTCGTCTGTCTCGAGAGTCAAGCTGCGGACATCTTCGGTGGCGAAGGTCAACAGCCTCTTCGCCGCTCGCTCGGCCTCCTCGCGTGCTTCACGACCACGTATCTCGTAGAAATAGACGAACCCGCCCAGCATCGCGAGAACGAACGCCATCACCAGGGTGTTGCGGAACCTCACCGTCACCTACCGTCGTCGACGCCACCAGATCCCCAAGCCAGCGAGGAGCACGAGTTCCGGCAGCAACAATACGGAAGAGTAAAAAACCGCCCAGCTCTCGCCGGATGTCAAGACGATCCGAGAAGCTCGGGTGCCGCGTGGACGAATCGAGATCAGTTGTTCGTCACCGGCTAGCCAGCCAATAGCATTCATGAACAGGTCCTGATTGAAATAGAGGCTCAGGTTGCTGTTGTTGACCCAATCGGAGTCACCAAAGACGACGATACGTCCCTCGAGGTTCGCGGGGGGCTGATCGGTGCCAGCCTTGGTGGTACTTTGCCCCTCGGCCGCGCCGCCGCGATCTGGTAGGCGATTGCCGTTCGTACCGTGGCTACCCGCTTCGTTGTCAGAGAGGTCGGTTGCAGGGGCGGTCTCGATCTTGGGTGCGGTCCAGTGCAGCGCCGACGAGCTCAGGGTGGCGGCAACCGCAATCGAAATCGGCCCCTTGGTGTCGTCGTCGTCCAGGTTCGCCTGGTTGTCATCGAAGAGGCGTCGGACGTCCGATTCGGCCCACGCGTTGGAGCTCGTGCGCGCCAGCGGCGTGACGGTTATGCCCGGGGGCATCTCCTCTTCCTCGCTTACCGAGCGCGCCAAGAGAAAGATTGTACGCTGGGAAAATTTGTCGGTGATCGGGTGAGAGCCGTAGTCGGCGACGATCGGTTGAACCCCGAGGGAAGGGCCAGCAAACAGCTGCATGACCTGATCGACAATGACATCGTTGCCGACCTTGATTCCCCTGGCCGACAGTAGCGGTACCAGGTCATCGGCGCTGCGGGGATCGATCATCAGCATCGTCTTGCCACCACGGTCGAGGAAACGGCTCAGTACCTGCCGCTCGTTTTCGAGGAAGTGGCGCTGTGGACCGGCGATGACCACGGCATCAGCATCGGCTGGAATGTCCGGCAAAGCCGCCAGCAACAATGGCTCAACCTCGTAGCCCTCATTCTCGAGGGCCGCCTCGAGCTGTCCGAAATCCTTGTTGGTGTCTTTAGGCTCAAGCTCTGGCTCTCCGTGACCCGTAGTGAAATAGATCTTCTTCTTGCGCCCCCTGTTGAAGCGGATCAAGGCGTTGGTGAGTGCTTCTTCAGAGGAATCGGTGATACGGGTGGTGTCATCACCGTCGGTCAACAGCAGGGTGCCGTATTGCGTGACTTTCATCTGTTCGGCTTGGGCCGGGTCCTTGTCCGGGTCGACCATGGTGAAGCGGAATCGATCGGAAGCGTGCGAGTAGCTCTCCAGCAGAGCGCGAGCCTTTTCGCCTTCCGCCTCGCGGAAGAAGGCGTAGACCTGGATTTCTCGATCCAACGAGTCGAGGATCTGCTGGGTTTGCGGCGCGATCGAGAAAATTGCCTGCTCGGTGGCGTCGTAACGCCAGGAGTGTTGGAAGCCCAGGTAGTTGATGAGGCCCAACACCGCCAGGGTCAGCAGCGAATAAACGATGGTGTTGGTCCCGTGCTGCGCCCGTCTGCCGCTGACCGATTCCTTGAGCGTCTCGAGGTGGGTGAACAGATAGAGGGCCAGAAGCGCGCCGCCCCCGAGCAGGTGCGCGAGGACGTATCTCGAGGTCCAGGTGGAGGTAATCAGTCCACCGAGCATCCCGAACATCAGGATGACCAGCCCGAACAACCCGAATGAGCGGTAGGACTTCATCGGTGAGCCTGGGTGGAGGTATTTGCGCAACCTGTCGGGAACCTTCGATTGCCGGCCGCCCTTAGCATCTCGGCTCCTACCTCCAGCGGAGCGATTCAAGGGAGCGCTGGGTCAAAAACAGTGCGAATGCGATGAGGCTGAGGTAATAGATCAGATCGGGCCCTTCGAGAAGGCCTTTGACCATGGACTGGAAATGTTCCGTCAACGACAGGTACCTGAGTACAGCGCCGGTAGTAGCGCCTACGGTGTTCGCCGGCCAGCCGATGGCAAAGAACAGCAGTAAGGCAACAAACGCAGAGACTGCAGCCACGATCTGATTGTCGGTCAGCGTGGAGGTGAAGAGGCCAAGGGCAACGAAGGACAAGCCGACAAGCAATAGTCCCAGGTATCCGGTCAGGATCGGACCCACTTCGGGATCGCCGTAGTAGAGCAGTATCGCTGGATATAGTCCGGTGAGCACCAACATGAGAGCGTAGAAAAGGCCGGCGCCGAGGAACTTCCCGAAAGTGATTTCCAGCGTGCTGATCGGCGAGGTCAGCAACAGTTCATCGGTCTTATTGCTGCGCTCCTCGGCGAACAGTCGCATGGTTACGAGCGGCAGGAGAATAAGGAAGATGATGACCATGTTCTGCAGGAGCGGCGCCATGACCATATCGTTGAGGTTGAACTGTTCGAGCAAGTCCGGGCGCTGTACAGAGGAGTACAGAGTAACCATCTGTGAGAACTGCGCCAGGTAAATCCAGAAGAACCACCCGGAGAGCAGCAAGAAGCCGGCCAGGACGACATAGGCTATAGGTGAGACGAAATAAGCTCGGAGGTCCTTGTATGCGATTGCCCAGATATTGCTCATGTCGCCTTCCCCTCGGGCGCGGCTGGCCCATCGTCGTCGCTGGCCGCCGCTGCTGATGCGTCGGCTTTTCCGGCAGCGTCCACTGTAGCGGTTCCTGCTTGCCGCCCCCGTGCAGCTACCTCGCCGTCGTCACCGAGGTGCCCGTCGCCGGCCGTGACGCGTAGGAAGACACCTTCCAAATCCTCACTTGCGGTCAGTGAATCGAGGCGGTCCTCGGCGACAATACGACCCTTGGCGATGATCACCACCTTGTCGCATAGCTGGGTAACCTCCGGCAGGATGTGGGTCGAGAGGATGACCGTACGATCCTTGGCCAGGCCCTTGATGAGGTTGCGGATCTCGATGATTTGTTTCGGGTCCAAGCCGATGGTGGGCTCGTCGAGAACCAGTACCTCAGGGTCGTGGACCAGCGCCTGGCCGATTGCGACGCGCTGCTTGTAGCCACGGGAAAGGGTACCGATGGGCAGGCCGCCGACATCGGCGGTCATGGTCGCTTCGAGAGCCTCCGAAACCGCCTGCCGACGACGGTTTCTGGGCACGCCTTTGATCCGGGCGACAAAGTCCAGGTAGCTGGTCGGCGTCATCTCTTCGTACAGAGGGGGGACTTCCGGCAGATACCCGATGCGGCGACGCACTTCCCGCGAGTCTTCGAATACGTCGTAGCCAGCGATGCGCGCGGTTCCACTGTGGGCCGGCATGTAGCCGGTGATGATCCGCATCGTGGTCGTCTTGCCGGCGCCGTTGGGACCGAGAAAGCCGAGGATTTGACCGCGCTCCGCTGTAAACGAAACCTCTCGGACCGCCGCAAAGGTGCCGTAGTATTTTGTCAGGCGGTCCACCTCTACCATCATCGGGAGCCCCCTCGAGGCCAGGCAGTCATAGCGATCGAAGTGGGAATGCCGGATCGCTCGACCAGCGTTCCGACGACCCGGCACGAGGCTGATTCTAGCAAAGGCCCAGCGAATCAGCAACGCGAGACCGGGCCGCAGTACAATGCCGCCATGAAGGTTCCCCCCCCGAATTCTGTTTGGGACGTTGCCCTGCCGGTGGCTTGTTTGCTGGTAGCGTTCAGCCCGACAGCGCCCGAGCAATCGGTGACCTCGCTGTCGACCTTGGCCAGCGTCCTCCTCTTGCTACTCTCGTTCGTCTGGTACTGGCGCCGCCAGATGATCACTCAACGGGAGAAGTTTCCCAAGCTGCGGGCCGCTTCGCTTGCCGTACAGGTGCTGTGGTTGACCGTGCTTTACAGCCAGACGACCAGCTTGCTACCCGTGCCGGAGCCACTCGCCGAGCCCCTGTCAGCGCTTCTGCTGGCCGCTGGTGCCAGCGCCCTCAGCATCGCGATCGTGGCAGCCCTCGATTTTTCCCTGCTGCGCCAGGGACATCGAGCCTGGTTGCCGGCTGTGGGTTTCCTGCTGGTTGTCGCCAGCACCTTATTGGGGGAGGCTGCGCTAGCCCCCTTGTCGGTCGCCGGCCTGTTGTTGGGTCTCGTGGCCCCAATGGGATGGCTCATCACCTTGGATCGTAGGCAGCGGGTGTCGGTCCTGGCTGGTGGTGTTCTCTGCACCATTCCACTTGTCGCTACCGCCAGCATCTTCACGCTGGCTCCGATGCCGGGGCAGCTTGTGCTCTCGAACTTCGTTCGCTTGGGCTCGCTGTTCTGTCTCTTCTTCGTGATTCTGCTGCTGGTCCGGGCCGGCCAAGGGATGTCCGGAGCGGCTCTCTACGAGCGCAAGGTGCGGGAGCTGGACGCGGTGTACGACTTCGGACTGACGATGGGCACTGCGCTCGACTCGCAGGAGTTCCAGGCCGCTGTCCTGCGGTACTTGATGCGCGTCGGCTCGCCGGACGTGGCGGCTGTGGTGGAGCCGGAGGCTGGCAATAAAGGATCGATCTTTGCTCTGCTGCGGGTCGATGTTGAAGGTGAGCACCTCTACCGCTACCGCAGCCGAGCCTCTTGGGCCGCTGTGGCCAAGCAGTTCGCTGACCGGCGTCCGCTGGTGGTCGCCGACCATAGAAGGTCCCAGACGGAGGCCCTGCGCAGGATCTGGGAACCGGGCACCGGTTCCTCGGTGTGCCTCCCGGTGCTTTCAGCCGCGGGAGAGCCCCGGGCATTGCTGATCGCCGGCCGCCATGAAACCAACGCCTTCTCGCGGGCCGAAATACGGAGCCTTTCGGGCTTCGCCAGCCAGGTCGGTTTGGCGATGGAACATGCCCGGCTTCTCCGCGACGCGGTGGAGTCAGAGCGGCGCAAGAGCGAGCTGGAGATTGCCCGCCAGATGCAGGTGGACCTTCTGCCGAAGCAGCCTCCACAGGTCTCGGGTCTCGACATTGCCGACCGTTCGGTTCCTGCCACGGAGGTGGGTGGAGACTACTTTGATTATCTGGATCTTCCGAAGAGTCGGCTGGGACTCGTATTTGGTGATGTCGCCGGGCACGGCATGAGTGCCGGCTTGATCATGGCCATGGCCAAGAGCGCTATCCACACGCAGGTGCGAGCAGCAAGTAGTCCTAAATTGCTGCTGCCACGGCTGGGCGAGTTACTGCTGGAGATGTCGGCCGCCAACCAGTACATGACGATGGTCTTTGCCCAGCTGGATGTCGCCGGCCGCCAGCTCTGGTATGTCAATGCCGGCCACCACTACCCTCTCCACTACAAAGCCGGCAGTGGGCGGATCGAACGGCTCGAGTCCACTGGGCCTCCTCTGGGGTTGTTGCCGTCCTCTCCGGGTGAAGCCAGGGAGCGCCCGCTCGAAGCAGGAGATGTGCTAGCCTTTTACTCCGACGGCCTTGTGGAAGCCTTTAATGACCGGGATGAAGAGTTTGGCATCGCTCGGCTCGAGCGGATCGTGGCGGAAGGTGCGGTGAAGTCGGCGGAAGCGATTGTCGAAGCGGCGTTCGATGCGGTGCTTCGCTTCTCCGGTAATGAAGTGTGGCACGATGATGCCAGTTTGGTGATCGTGCGCATGCTCCCCAATTAAGAGAGAAGGGACGACATCGAAAGCCAAAGATGCTCGAGACGAAGATAGTCGAAGCAATGCCAGGCTCAGTGCTCGCGCACCTCGGACAGGGCGTCTGCATCGCTGTTTGTGCCGGGCTCCTCGTGGGTGCCGGGGTCCAGGAGAGAGCGCCGGCCCAGGGTGGCTTCGCCCGCCCGCCAGAAGGAGAGTCTGTCGATTCGTGGACCCAGCATTGGCTCGAAGGTCCGGTCCAGTACATCACCACGGAGAAGGAGCGCCGTCTATATGAGTCGCTGGACAACGCGCAGGAGCGGTTGCAGTTCATCCGCCTGTTCTGGCAACGGCGGGATCCCAGGATCCGCGGTCCGATCAATGAGTTTCTGCAAGAGTTCGGGCGTCGCGTTGTCTACGCCAACGAACACTTCGGCAACGGCAAACCGGGCTGGCAAACGGTGTTCGGTCGCATCGTGCTCGTACTCGGGCCTCCAGACCGCACGCGCCGCGAGCTGGTCAGCTTCCCTGTGGGATTCTCGGATCGCCCGCCGATCCTGTGGAGCTACGACAGGTTCATACCGGAGTTTCCCGCCAACGAGGATCTGCTCTTCGTTCACCGAACGGGCAAGTGGCGGCTGATGCCACCGGCGCCGGTCGGGGACAGTGGTGTTGCCGCGCAACGCCGCCAGCTCGAGCGTCTTCAAACGATTGCCGAGATTCCCACCGATTTTCGGCTCGCCATGCGCTCGCTGGTCGAGGAAACGTTGATTCACCCGGTCGATTACCAGTCTGTCATCAACCCTGTAAGGGTCGCGGTGGCCTTTCCCCAGGCACAGATACCCTTCGCGTGGAAGGCATCATTCGGCAGCGTCGAACGTGGCTCCACCGACGTCGAGCTGAGGCTGACCTGGCACATGGAATCACTGATCTTTCATGTTGTCGATGAGCGGTTCCAGACCGAGATGGTGGTGCGTGCGGTGCTGCTCTCGGAGCAGGGTGTGACGGTCGCGGAAACCAGTGAGAACGTCAGCGTCCAGGTGCCCTTGAATGAGCTGCAACGACGAGGCGGCGAGGAGGTCGTCCGCTCCATCCATCTGCAAGCGCCCGCCGGACACTACACCTTGGAGCTGACCCTCGAAGATCAGGTGCTCGGCTACCGCACCCTGTACCGCGACACGCTGGAGGTGCCGGGTTCCTAGCCCGCATTTCTCAACGGTTTGCGTCGCGAGGGGGTGGGAAAGGGCGCGGGC
>JBHHYG010000090.1:0-11150 GCA_046757445.1 Acidobacteriota bacterium | reverse complement strand
GCGGAGCATCCGGTACCACAGCCGATTCAGGTTGCGGCGGAAAAAGCCCTGCCCTTGGGGCCATGCGGGTCGGGGTGGGGATGCTGCAGCCAGCTCGACGCGGAGGGCGGAAAGCTGCTCTCCCAAGCCGCGCAGCACGGCCTGGTGCGCTGCCAGCCGCGCACGGGTCATCTCCGCCGCTTCGTCGACTCGCTCGGAGAAGACCCGGATCTGCGCCTCGATCTCGCGTAAACGGTCCAGAAAGCCAGCCTCGGCGACCCGCCGCCTTTCCTCCAGCACGTCCAGGGTGTCCTCGAAGGAGGTGCCGGCTGCGGCCGGCCGGCCTTGGTCGTCGCCGCCCTCCGACGCCTGCTTGGACACGTGTACGGCTCCTGGTTGCGGCCTCTGGCTCAGCTAGTAGCCTCGACAGTGATCTCGCTGGCCCCCTTGGCACCCTTGAGCAACTCGGCGCCTTCGACCGAGCCGACGAGATTGACCGGCGAGGCTGCCACCGGTTTCTCGCCGCCACTCATCGGCGTCGGCCCAAAGAAGATACACAGGGCGTTCCCCAGCGGCCAGTAGCCGAGATCTCCGACCTCCATCTCGGCCTTGGCGGTTCTCTCCAGCTCGTGTTCCACCGGCACTCTGAAGTAGAACTCGTCGCCCCAGACATCGAAGTGCCCCTGCAGGGGCAGGGCGTCGGCAACAGCACGGGCGCAGTCGGTATCGTTGAGCTGCCCGCGCAGCTTCAGGCCACCGACTTCGATGCAGATCATCAAGGGCATCAGAAGAATTCGTCTACTCGGAGACGCTGCCGGCGGTCGCGGCTACCAGCTCCAGCTGGTCCTCCTCGACCGCGGCACGGAGGCGGCCCAGAAAGTCCGGCAATGCGCTGGTAATGCGGTTCCAGTTGGGAATCAACGGCACGCCCAGGGGGTCATCGAAGAACAACTCACCCGCCCGCTGGATCGATTCGGCGAAGGTGTGCACTGCCGTCTCCTCGGCGTGGCGATCGAACTCGAGCCCATTGATGACGGCGTCGGCGGCGTAACTGTTGACGGTATCCTCCGCTCGCTTCACGTACATGGCCACCACTGTTTGCAACAAGCCCTCATCGATGGTGATGCCCTCGGCGGCCATGGTACGTAACAGATTCTTCATAATGTCCACACTCATCCGGTGCAGGCCGGCATCGGGGTCCTCCGGCGACAGATCCTGGTGCTTGTGGTCGTAGCGCTCGCACAGCTCACTCTGGCAGACGCGCTTGATGGCCAAGGTCCTGTAGACCTCTCCCAGCATGCCCACCTCCAGCCCCCAGTCACCGGGGATGCGGATGGAGCGGGCCAAATCAACGGCCATGGCGATCTCACCTGCAAGCGGATAGCGAAAAGAGCTCAAGTAGTTGAGGTAGACAGGGTAGTGCATGATCTCCCTCAGGCTGCGCAATAGCGGGAAGATCAAAAGTCGGGTCACGCGACCGTACATGCGATCGGCGTAGCGGGCGTAGAAACCCTTGCAGAACTCGAAGTCGAAGTGCGGATTTGCCACCGGATAGCAGAGGCGTGCCAGGAACTCGCGACTATAGGTGCGAATGTCGGAATCGTGCAGTGCGATGGTGCAGATCTCCTCGTTAGCCAGCACATAGCCGAACGCCATCCAGGACGCCCGACCCTTGCCGGGCTCGCCGGCGTAGAGCTTGTTGTCGGACAGCTCCTTCAGACAGCCTTGCACCCGCGGCCCATGGTTCCACACGACGCGCACATCGAAGGGCAGATCGATGAGGATCTCGCGGGTGAGGCGGAAGTGCTCCTCGTCCGCCTGGTCGAGGCTGACCACCAGCATCTGCAGGTACGGCACATCGCGCAGCGTCTTCAAGATCTCCCGCATTGGCGCCGCCACTAGATCCGAATAGAGCGCCGGAATCACCAGTGCGATCGGCCTGCGGCGGGTGTAGCGGCTCAACGACTGCTCGAGCGCATCGAGATCGGGCGTCGACAGTCGATGAAGGGTGGCGATGCTGCCATGTTGGTAGAAATCGGTCATCGTCCCGCGCTATCGCTGTTATCCAGAGCCTCGAACAGGTTGCTGAAGGACTCTGGGCCCTTCATGATCGCACTAGTAGCAACCGCAAGTCCATAACGTTGGTACATGTCGGGCCGGTAATCACCAGATCGTCGAGGGCCGCGAAAAAGCTGTAGGAGTCGTTGTTGTCGAGATAGGCACGGGCGTCGAGGCCGGCAGCGGCGGCGCGGGCGACGGTCTGGCCGTCGGCCATACTCCCCGCTGCATCGGTCGGCCCGTCGATGCCATCCGTGCCCACCGAGCAGACCAGAATGTCCCGGCTGCCGGCCAGACTCAGGGCCGCCGCCAGGACAAACTCCTGGTTACGACCCCCTTTACCAGGGCCGCGCAGGGTGACGGTGGTCTCGCCTCCCGAGATGATGCAGGCTGCGGGCTTCACCGGCCGCCCCGACTTCTGGACCTCCTTGGCGATCGCCGCGTGCACCTTGGCCACCTCACGAGTCTCCCCCTCGATCAGCGTCGAGAGCACACAGGGTCGGTAGCCGTGGGCTTGGGCCGCCGCCGCTGCCGCCCGCACAGCCTGATCGTTGTTGGCTACCACCACGTGGTGGACGCCCTCGAACAGTGGATCTCCCCGCTTCGGGGTTTCGGGGAGCAACCGCCGCCGGAAGCTTGTCGGCGAGGCCGTAGCGGTCGACGATCGCCATGCAGTCGGCAAAGCTGGTGCTGTCGGCGGCCGCCGGGCCCGAAGCGATGGTGTCGAGAGGATCTCCGACGACGTCCGACAACACCAGGGTCAGCAGCTTGGCCGGCGCTGCCGCCCGAGCAAGCTGGCCTCCCTTTACCGCCGACAGGTGTTTTCGCACCGCATTGATCTCGACGATGGTGGCGCCACAGGCCAGAAGCGCCTCGCTGGTTGCCGACAGGTCCTCGAGCGCAACGCCCTCCCCCGGACAGACCAGCAGTGCCGAACCGCCGCCGGACAGCAGACACAGCACCAGGGTCTCCTCCCCGGCCTGCCGAAGGGTTACCAGCACTTCCCGCCCTGCCTCCACCCCCGCCTCGTCCGGAATCGGATGGCCGGCTTCGTGCAGGGTGATGGAAGCAAGCTCTGCACCTTGTGCGGTGGGTACGACGACGTGACCTTCCCGAATGCGGTCGCCGAGGATCTCCTCCACGGCCCGGGCCATCGGTGCCCCGGCCTTGCCGGCGCCGACCACCAGGATCCGTTCCACTTTGGTTAGGTCATAGCTGAGGCCGGCGGCGGAGAGTTGGTGATCCCGGACCTGCAGGTGGCGCCGGACGGCGGCTGCCGGCTCCACGGCCTCGATCGCAGCCTCGATGATGGCGCGCGCGTCAGCTCTCGGGTCGCCTGAAAGGGTTTCGCTCATCGGCACCGCTGTCCGCGGCCAGGGGAGTGTTCGTCGAGACCGCAATGCTCATTGCGCTAGCGGGCTAGCCCGAACATCTCAACGGCTCGCGGCTGCGCGAGCGCCAGGGCCGCGATGACTGCGTTGCGCTTGGCTCGAGGGCTCGACGTACTGCACGAGTACGCCTGCGCCCTCGAACCGGCGCGCGCCTTGTCCTCGCACCCCTTGCGCCCGCTCGCTTCACGACCCGTTGAGAAATTCGGGCTAGTACTTGACAATGCTGTAGACGGGCCGGCCGCCGAGCAGATCGCGGCCTTTCAGGTCAGTCAGCTCGACCAGGAAGACCACGCCGGTGACCTCTCCACCTAATTTCTCGACCAGGTTGACGGCGCCTTTGGCGGTACCGCCGGTGGCAATGAGATCGTCAACCACGAGGATCTTCTGCCCCGGCTGGATGGCGTCCGCGTGGACCTCCAGAGAATCCGACCCATACTCGAGGTCGTAGCTGATCTTCTCGGTGGCGGCCGGGAGCTTACCCGGCTTGCGGGCCATGATCAGCCCGCAGCCCAGCTCGTAGGCGAGCGTGCTACCGAAGATGAAGCCTCGTGATTCGATGGCCAAGATCTGTGCCGGCGGCGATTCCCGGAAGGGCTCGGCGAGCGCGCTGATCGCCAGGCGCAGAGTTTCAGGATCCAGGAGCAAAGTGCTGATATCCCGGAAGAGAATGCCCTCTTTCGGGAAATCGGGTACGTCACGGATTGCCGCCCGCAGGCGATCTTCAACGGTTCCGGAACTCATTTTCCCTCCCCTGGGAACCCAGAGCTGGAGTGGTGCGGCCAGCAGCGTGACCAGGCTATCGACGTCGTGGCTGGCGCTGTGGCGGGGAATCGATAGTCGGGGCGACTGGATTTGAACCAGCGACCCCCTGCTCCCGAAGCAGGTGCGCTACCGGGCTGCGCTACGCCCCGACCCAGAAATCGCCTCAGTAGATGCCGTAGTGTAGCACGACGAAGCCAACCACGATGAGCGCAGCCAGGGCCAAGCTCAACCAGTTGAAGTAGCGATCCAAGAACCCCTGGATCGGCTCGCCGAAGGTCCGCAGGAGGATGGCCACGAGGAAAAACCTGCCGCCGCGGCCCAGCATCGAGGCGAGAACAAAGACGACGAAGTTGAGGCCGAAAAAGCCGGCGCTGATGGTGAAGACCTTGTAGGGAATGGGCGTGAATCCGGCCAGGGCCACCGCCCAGGCGTCGTAGTCGCGGTAGAGGTCGCCGAGGGTATGGAACCCGGCCATGCCACCATAGAGCTCGAGCAGCGGCCGACCCACCGATTGGAAGGCGACCGAACCGAGAAGATACCCGAACATTCCACCGAGAACCGAGGCGAGGGTACAAAGCGAGGCGAAGATCAGGGCACGACCAGGGGCCGCCAGGCAGAGCGGGATCAGCAACACGTCAGGGGGCACGAGGAAGAAGGAAGACTCAGCGAAGGCAAAGGCAACCAAGGCCCAGGGGCCACCGGGGCGATCGGCCCAGGTCAGGACCCACTCGTACAGCTTTCTCAGGGGATTCCGCCAACGCCTATCCTGACGCCCCGCCGTCGCCGCTGCCATCAAGGCTTCACGAACCGTCGCCATCGGGCCCGTAGTCGGCTGGGCGGCCGTCACTCATATGGACCTGCTTGTCAAGCGGAGCAACGACGACTCCAGGTCTGCTCCCCAGTCCCTGGACATCAACTCGAGGGACTCGTAATGGGTCAGGTCGAGATGCAACGGGGTCACCGAGACGAACCCCTCGCGCACCGCCATGTAATCGGTGTCCGGCCCTTGGTCCATGTGCGGCACCTCGCCGCTGCCGATCCAGTAGTACTCGTTACCCCTGGGATCCACTCCCCGGTGAACCGTCTCATCGTAGATGCGCCTCCCCTGCCGGGTACACCGGAGCCCCTTGATCTCATCCGCCGGCACGTTGACGTTCAGCAGGGTATCTCGCGGCAAGCGGTCGGCGAGAATCTTGCCGGCAATCAGCTCCGCAACCATGGCAGCAGCGGTGAAATCAGACATGTCGGCGCCGGCCAAGGAGATCGCGAAGGAGGGAATACCCAGGATGGTCCCCTCGAAGGCCGCCGCGATAGTGCCGGAGTAGGTGACATCATCGCCGATGTTGGAACCGTGGTTGATTCCTGAAACCACCAGATCGGGCTTCCGCTCCAGCACCTGCAGGGCTCCCAGATATACGCAGTCCGAGGGCGTGCCATCGACCATGAATCGACGCGCCTCGAAGCCACGGATACGCACCGGGCGGTGCAAGGTCAAGGCATGAGAGGAGGCGCTCTTTTCGCGATCGGGGGCCACCACGGTGACCTCGCCGAGCGCCTCGAGCACCTCCGCAAGCCGCAGCAGGCCGGCAGAGTGCACACCGTCGTCATTGGTCACCAGGATCGAGGTCATGACGGACTGACAGAGAGAAAACTCCCGGGCGGCAGCGCCCCAGTCGGGTTACCACCCGGGAATCTGGTCGGGACGACTGGATTTGAACCAGCGACCCCTAGCCCCCCATGCTAGTGCGCTACCAGGCTGCGCCACGTCCCGACCGGCAACCTTTACTGCTTATCATCGGCTTCCATCAGGGTCAAGATAGCACGGAGTTCGGCCCGCACCTCATCGAGCGCCTCCCGAAGCTCTTCCTGAGGCTCGACGGGAGACTGCGCCGGATCCTCCAGCAGTCGCCGCCGGGCGCCGGTGATGGTGAAGCCCTGCTCGTAGAGCAGGTTCTTGATCTCGAGAATGAGCTCGATGTCCTCAGGACTGTACAGACGCTGACCCCCCCGTGTCTTGCCGGGTCGAAGGGACGGAAACTCGGTTTCCCAATATCTGAGGACATGGGCGGGCAAGTCGGTGATGTCGGCAACCACGCCGACCTTGTAGAGGCGACGGCGGGCAGGCCGGGCGACCTGACGCTCGGGGGCACTAGCCCGCATTTTTCATCAGTCTGCTGCCGCCGGCGCGGAGTGGCCCGCGGGAGCCTGCTGACCGTTCACGGCCTCCTGCAGGGCCGGAGCGGGACGAAAAGAAACGGCCCGATGCCGTCGAATGGTCAGAGGCTCTCCGGTTGCCGGGTTGATACCTTGCCGCGGCGCCCGCTCCAGCACCCTGAAAGTGCCGAAGTTGGTGATCATCACCTTGCCGTCACGGCCCAAGCGATCCTTGATAGCTTGGAAAATGGTGTCCAGCAGGTGCACCGCTTCGGCGACCGAGATGGTCGGTTCGGCCTCGTGGATGGCCTGGGCTATATCGCGCTTGGTCAGATTCATGACGAGCACACACAGGAATCGATAGCGTTCATTATAAGTTACATGGAGAATGTCGACAATCGCGCCCACGGCAGCAAGCCGTTAGTAGCTCCTGCGGTGAGAGGATCGGCGAACGCGAATGATCATGGGGGTGCCGCTGAAGTCGAAGGCCTCGCGGAGCCGATTCTCCAGGTAGCGACGGTAATCGGTGCGCCAGCTCCCTCGGCCAGCCGCAAAAACAACGAAGGTCGGAGGGTTGACGCCCACCTGGGTCAAATACTTGGGCCACACGCCGGCCGTTCCACCCCCCGGCTGATATCGCCTCAGCATGGCCTCGAAGGCGGCGTTGAGCTCGGCGGTTCCGATGCGACGCGAGCGGGCCGCCGAAACCGCATCGACGAGCGGCAACAACGCCTCGACACCGTCTCCCTCGGTGGCCGAGGTGAAGGCCACCCGGGCGTAACTCAACCGCCCGAGGCGCTGCCGCAGACGCTCTCGGAATCGCACGGTGAGCCCTTCTTCCTTCTCGGTGGTGTCCCATTTGTTGACGACGACAATGAGCCCACAGCCGACCAGCCCCGCCTCCGAGGCCAGGTGCAGGTCCTGGCGGGTCAGGCCATCGTGTGGGTCAATCAGCAACAGCGCGACATCGGCGCGCTGGAGCCGGCGCCGCGCCACCGCCACACTGGCAAGCTCGGCATGGGTCGCCACCTTGGCCCGCTTGCGAATGCCCGCGGTGTCGACCAGGAGATAGCGGCGGCCCTGCAGCTCGAGCACGGTATCGATGGCGTCGCGGGTGGTCCCGGGCAGGTCGCTGACGATCACCCGTGTGCGACCCAGCAGGGCATTGACCAGCGAGGACTTGCCGACATTAGGGCGGCCCACCACCGCGACCCGTGCCGCCAAGGTCGACTCGGGGACGCTGACCTGTGCATCGTGTGGGCCGGGCAAGGCGGCCACCAGCGCATCGAGCAACTCGCCGACACCGCGGCCTTGTTCGGCCGAGACCGTGAAGATGGCGCCGAGGCCGAGAGCATGGAAGTCGGCCGCGGCGGTATCGGCGATCTTGGAGGTGTCGCATTTGTTGACCACCAGCAGCATGGGGATGCCACGCCGGCGGATCGCCACCGCCGTTTGGCTCTCCACCGGCAAGATGCCGGCGCGACCATCCCCCACAAAAAGAACCAGGTCGGCGCTGTCGACGGCCGCCAGCACCTGTTGTTCAACCTGCTGAAGAAGGTCCTCCGTGGTTCCCCACTCCAGGCCGCCGGTGTCGGTGAGCACGAAGCGGGTGCCCGTCCAATCGGTCTCTGCCGTGTGCCGGTCACGAGTGAGGCCCGACTCTCGACCGACGATCGCCTGCCGGCGACCGACGATACGGTTGAAGAGCGTCGATTTACCGACATTGGGACGGCCGACGATGGCGACCCGGGGTAAACGAGCAGCTGCAGATACATCGGTCAAGGTTCCACCTTCAGCCTGACAGGTTGCGTGCAAGCCCTTAGCGGGGGCCCTGTCCAAGGCACCGACCCGGCCCGCAGTCAAGGCCTGCGGGTCCTTGTAACATTATGATAGCATGGCAGTTATGCTTGACAGCCGAGCGGATTCGTTTCTATAATCGCGGCCGGATTTCAATGCCGCCCTGGCAGGATCGCTGAACGCAATGATCAAGGCTGACCTGGTGGAAACGATCGCTCGCGAGGGGGGTATCAGCAAGGTCAAGGCCGAGCAGGTTGTCAACTCCATCATCGATGCACTGAAGGCTTCGCTCGCCCGTGGTGAGCGAATCGAGCTACGTGGCTTCGGTGTCTTCGAAGTCAAGCCTCGCAAACGAGGCGTCGGCCGCAATCCGCGGACCGGTGAGGTGGTTCGCATTCCACCCGGTAAGACCACACGCTTCCGGCCCGGAAGGGCCCTCAGCGACCTGAGCTAGCCTCCCCGCCGGGGGCCGAGCATCGCCGCCGCACGCCCTGGAGCACTTCGCAACCCATGCCCGACGACAACCATTCAGTTCCCGCGGAGGAAGCGCGGCGCGAGACAGAGGTCGATCAGCCCGTAGGCGTCCCGGCCGCTGAGCCCTGGCAGCCACCGCTGCGGTACCCTGTCCGCAAGCCGCGGCCGGCGATCAACCTGGTGCTCTTCCTGCTCACCCTTGCCAGCAGCGCCTACTGGGGCTTTCTGCAGTACCAGAGCTTCTACGCCCGAGACCTCCGCTTTGTCACCATGAACCCCTTGCGGGCTCCCGAAGCTTTTCTCGGCGGCTTGCCCTTCGCCCTCGCGGCCATCACCTTCCTTTCCGCCCATGAGATGGGCCACTACCTGGCCTGCCGCTCCTACGGCATCGCCGCCACCCTGCCCTATTTCATCCCCATGCCACCGGTGATCGCCCCTTTGCTGCCCGGCACCATGGGGGCGGTGATCCGCATCGTCGGCCCCATCAAGAGCCGGCGGGCGCTGTTCGACATCGCCGTGGCTGGCCCCATCGCCGGCTTCCTGGTGGCCATGCCCATCCTCGCCGTCGGCCTGTCACAGTCACGGGTGGTTGGGGTGGTGGAGCAGGCCAGCGGTGGCTATCTCAACATGGGTGAGCCGCTGGTGTGGGGAATGCTGGCCAAGCTGTTCGGCCCGCAGATGGGAAGCGAGCAGGATCTGCTGCTACACCCGCTGGCCTATGTCGGATGGTTCGCCCTGCTGGTCACGGCGATGAACTTGCTGCCGGTCGGCCAGCTCGACGGTGGGCACATTCTTTATGTCCTGCTGCCCCGCAGCCATAGGCTCGTGTCACTCGTCGTGCTCGTTCTCATGCTGGCGGCAGGCATTTTCTACTTTCCGGGCTGGGCGGTGTTCGCCGTCGTCGTCTTCTTTCTGCTGGGAACGCGACATCCGCGGCCGCAGCGGTTCGAGCAAGAACTCGGCAGCGGGCGGGCGCTGCTGGCGCTGGCCGCGGTGACGATCTTGGTCGGCTGTTTCATCCTCGTGCCGGTACGATTTCCTTGACCCGCAGACGCCGCCGGCCTTGGCATAGCCAGCAACCGGGTAGCCCGCATTACTCATCGCGCTTCGTCGCCTGAGCGCGATGAGATGAATAGCCGGGTCAGGCGATATCCTCCAGCACTGCGGCGATCTCTTCCGCGCTCAACACATGATCAGCAGCCTTTGCCGCCGCCAGCACTGCGGCCACACGCTCGGCACGCGGCTCCAGTCCCTGCTCGCGCATCCAACACTCGACGTTGGAGGCACCGCTCATCGGCCCCACTTCAATGCGCTGGCTGCGGCCGACCATTCCCGCGGGCACGCCACAGTAGACGCGGTCGGCCAGCCAGGCGGCGCCCTTATTCCTGGCCTTGATCACCGCCGCCGCGTGCACACCGGTGGCGGTACGGAAAGCATCCGGGCCGATGATCGGATAGTTGAAGGGGATCGGAACACCGGTGGCCCGTGAAACCGTCTCACAGTACTCCCGGAGCCGGGAGAGATCGTTGTCGATCCAGCCGAGTAGCCGGCAGTTCACCAGCAACAGATCCATCGGTGTGTTGCCGCTGCGCTCACCGATCCCCAAGGCGGTACCGTGCACCCTGCTGGCACCAGCCGCCAACGCCGCCAGCGTGTTGGCAATGTCGAGGCCGCGATCGCGGTGACCGTGCCAGTCGATGACCACCTGCTCGCCGCTGTCCTCGACGACCGTCTTGATGAAGCTGATCAGCGCCGCCACTCCGGCCGGCGTCACATGGCCCACCGTGTCGCAAACGCAGATACGGCCGGCGCCGGCTTCGATCGCGGCGGTGTAGAGGCGTCGGAGAGTCTCGGGCCGGGCCCGAGTGGTGTCTTCGGTCACATACATGACCGGCATGCCCCGGCTGACCGCGTAGCTGACCGCTTCTTCGGTGTGGTGAAGCATGCGATCGAGATCCCACTCCTCGGCGTATTGCCGTATGGGGCTGGAGCCGATGAAGCAGGCGATTTCCACGGCGATGCCGACCGAGTCGGCGACATCGCAAATGGGAGCGATATCCGATATCAGCGTCCGGGCGGCACAGTTGGGAAAGATGTCGAGCCGCTCTCGTTCGACCTCCTCGAGCATGCGTCCAACATCCCGCTGCTGCCGTTCCGAGGCACCGGGAAGGCCGAGGTCGGCGGCGTCGATGCCGAGCTCCGCCATCAGGTGAAGGATGCGCAGCTTGTCCTCGATGCCGGGGTCGCGCACCGATGGAGACTGAATCCCGTCTCGCAGGGTCTCGTCGTCGAACTGCACCCCGGGTGGCGCCGGGGAGCCCTCCGCGGCATTCCAATCGAAGATCAGGTCGTCTTCGTCGGGTATACCGCCGTTGATCACCGTCGCCTCTCGTCAGAACTCTCGAACGCGAGCCGTTGTAGCCCGCATCTCTCAACGGGTCGTGAAGCGAGCGGGCGCAAGGGCTGCGAGGACAAGGCGTGCGCCGGTTCGAGGGCGCAGGCGTACTCGTGCAGTACGTCGAGCCCGCGAGCCAA
>JBHHYG010000089.1:0-11155 GCA_046757445.1 Acidobacteriota bacterium | reverse complement strand
ACGCTTGAGGGTGGGGATGGTGATGGCTATCGAGCCGATGGTGAATATGGGTAGCTGCCAGGTCGAGATCTTGGAGGATCGGTGGACTGCGATCGCCAGCGACCGTCGACCCTCGGCCCATTTCGAGCACAGTGTAGCAGTGACTGAAAACGGACCGTGGGTCCTGAGTGCGGCGCCGCTGGCAATGCGGCGGGCCAGCGGATTCCACTAGATGAGGAATTGACCCGGCGCAACCACATATGTCGGAAAAAGAACAAGCGATTCAGGTTCGGGCGAAGGTTACGGAGACCCTCCCGAATGCGATGTTTAGGGTCGAATTGGAAAACGGGCACAAGGTACTTGCCCATATTTCAGGCAAGATGCGTAAGTATTTCATCCGCATCTTGCCTGGGGATGAAGTCTTGGTCGAGCTGTCACCCTACGATCTCAGCCGTGGTCGGATTGTTTATCGCTACAAGTAGCGACGGTTGGATTGTCTGCGGTGGCGAGGCCCTGGTAAAATAGGGGTTTCCGTCAGCTACGTGGCGGATCTCCCAGACAGGTGGCGAGTTGTGAAAGTTCGTGCATCAGTGCGTCGCATGTGCGACAAATGTCGGATCGTCCGCCGAAAGGGGACGCTCTACGTGATCTGCGAGAACCCGAAGCACAAGCAGCGCCAGGGATAGGCTGAGCCGGCCGTAACTGCTGGGACTCGTCGGTTGTAACCCCGCAAGGGAGGAAAAGCGATAATGGCTCGCATCGCCGGGATTGATTTGCGCCTGGGCAAGTGTATCCGGATTGCCTTGACGGATATATACGGTATCGGACGCACGCGGGCAGGCAGTATTCTGGCCAGCGCCAAAGTCGAGGCCGAGAAACGGGTTAGGGACCTCACGGAGCAGGAAGTCAGCCGTATCCGACAGGTGATCGACCGGCAGGGACGGGTCGAGGGTGACCTCCGCAAACTGGTGCAGATGAACATCAAACGCTTGATCGAGATCGGCTCCTACCGCGGTCTGCGGCATCGTCGTAACTTGCCGGTGCGCGGCCAAAGGACGCACACCAATGCGCGGACCCGCAAAGGACCAAAGGGTATGGCGGTCAAGAAGAAGCAAGTGGCGCGGCATTGATGCAAGTCCAAGTGGCCACGAGGCAGGCTCTTTGTGACCTTTGAGGCACAGGTGCTACCTCTGGAGGCTCCTGGGAAGGATGTTTAGATGAAGAAGAAGAAGTCGAAGAGGAAAGCGAAGAAAAACGTTCCCAGTGGCGTGGCGCACATTCAGGCGTCATTCAACAACACCATCATCACCATATCCGACGATGAGGGGAATACAGTTGCTTGGTCGAGTGCCGGCTCCAAGAAATTCAAGGGATCCCGAAAGGGGACTCCTTTCGCCGCCCAGATAGCGGCGCAAGAGGCTGCCCACAAGGCCAGGGATCAGGGGATGAAAAGGGTAGAGATCAGGGTCAAGGGTCCGGGCTCCGGTCGAGAATCTGCCATTCGAGCTCTTCAGACAGCAGGCTTGGATGTTGTGGCGATCAGGGATGTAACTCCGATCCCGCATAATGGTTGCCGGGCGCCCAAGCGACGCAGGGTTTAGCTCAAGGGGCAAGAGGAGGACACAACAGTGGCACGCTATGCCGGTCCAGTATGCAAATTGTGCCGCAGAGAGGGCATGAAGCTTTTTCTCAAAGGCAGCCGGTGCACCAGCGACAAGTGTGCAATCGAGAGGCGCAACTACCCTCCAGGCGAACATGGCCGTCGTCGTAGCAGACGACCCTCGGATTACCAGGTACAGCTTCGTGAGAAACAGAAAGTCAAGCGCATCTACGGTGTTCTCGAGCAGCAGTTTCGGCGCTACTTCAGCGAGGCAGCGAGGCGCCGCGGTATCACGGGCGAGGCCTTGTTGACAATGCTGGAGCGCAGGTTGGACAACGTTGTGTACCGCCTCGGCCTGGCCCTGTCACGTGCCCACGCAAGACAATTGATACGACACGGGCATATACGTGTGAATGGTGGCCTGGTTAACATTCCTTCCTATCAAGTACAGCAAGGAGACCTGATTGCCGTGCGCGATAAGTCCAGGCAGATATCGGAGATCCTACTTGGCGTCGAGAACGCCAAAGCAGGGAGAACTCCCGCCTGGTTGCAGGTGGATCACGACACCTTGCAGGGAACCGTAGCGCAGCTGCCGACGCGTGAAGACATAGACATCGAGATACAGGAACAGCTCATCGTCGAGTTGTATTCCAAGTAAGGATAATCCCCCATGTGCGGGGCTTTCAGGAGGCATAGAGAGCATGCTTTGGACTGGCTTCCAGCGGCCCAAGCGGCTTGAGGTTGACCTCGATTCGCTGACAGATCGCTACGGCAAGTTCTACGCGCAACCCTTCGAGCGAGGTTTCGCGATCACGATCGGGCACACCATGCGTCGGGTGCTGCTTTCATCCATCGGGGGCGCTGCAATCACCGCCGTCAAGATTGACGGTGTGTTGCACGAGTTCAGCTCCATGCCCGAGGTCGTCGAGGACACTACCGACTTGATTCTCAACCTCAAGAGTATTCCGTTCAAGCTGAACGTCGACAAGCCAAAGACCCTGAGCCTGAAGGCGAAAGGCCCACGCGAAGTGACCGCAGCGGACATAGAGGAAGACCCTGATTTCACCTGCCTGCTTCCTGACTCCCACATCTGCACCCTATCCAAAGGCGGTTCGATCTCGATGGAGCTCCGTCTGCGTCAAGGTCGCGGCTATGTATCGGCGGACCGCAACGTGGAGGAAGAGATGAGCGTTGGTTGGATGCCCATCGACTCGGTCCATTCTCCGGTTAGGAAGGTAAATTACGAGGTGGGCAGGGCTCGTTTAGGACGAGCCACCGACTATGAGCGGCTCACTATCGAGGCATGGACGAACGGCACGGTAAGTCCGGATCGTGCGGTGGCCTTGGCGGCAAAACTCTTGCGTGATCACCTGGCAATCTTCGTAGATTTCGATGAGGAGCCGGATGTAGAGGCCGAAGAACCCGATGAAGATCTTGCAGCTTTCCATCACAGCCTCAGCCGCTCCGTCGACGAGTTAGAGTTGTCTGTTCGCTCATACAACTGCTTGAAAAACGCCGACATCAGGACAATTCGAGACCTCGTGCAAAAGACCGAGGCAGAAATGATGAAGACCAAGAACTTCGGCAAGAAGTCGCTGCAAGAGATCAAAGAGGTTCTTGCAGAGATGGGACTTACTTTGGGGATGGACCTGACTGGCCTGCAGGCCCCGCAAGTGGCGACAGAGTAGCTGGAATTGCACCATGCGTCACAGAAACAAGGTTCCGAAGCTCGGGCGCACGGCCGCGCACAGGGACGCCATGTTGCGTAACCTGACCACCGACTTGTTACGGCACGAGCGTGTTCGCACCACACTGGCGCGAGCCAAGGCCGTCAGACCGGTGGCGGAGCGAATGGTGACTTTGGGGAAGCGGGATACCTTGCATGCGCGTCGGCGCGCTGCTCGACTCATCCGGGATCCGCTCGTGGTCCGGAAGTTATTCGAAGAATTAGCGCCCCGCTACGCCGAACGGCCGGGGGGCTACACGCGCATCTTCCGGCTGACGCAGCGCGCCGGCGACCGGGCCGAGATGGCCATTATCGAGCTGGTGGAAGCCTCGGGTTAGCCCGCTACTTCTCAACGGGTCGTGAAGTGAGCGAACCATTGGGTTCGCGCAGCCGCGAGCCGTTGAGATATTAGTGGACCGTGGGGGATTCGAACCCCCGACCTCCGGCATGCGAGGCCGGCGCTCTCCCAGCTGAGCTAACGGCCCAAGAACTGATTGGCAATAGTGATGAGTATCCTCCCGGCTTGGCCGCAGCAGGGTCGATTATACCCGTACCCCTAGCCCGCATTTCTCAACGGCTCGCGGCTGCGCGAGCGCCAGGGCCGCGATGACTGCGTTGCGCTGGCCCGAAGGGACCTTCGTCGAGGCGCTCAAATCAAGCTTCCCCTTCCGCGAAGCTTGCCGGATCTAGAGTCGAGGTGTCGCCGACCTCTTCACCCCGTTCGCGGGCCTTCAGCAGGCGCCGCATGATTTTGCCGCTTCTCGTCTTCGGAAGATGAGGGGTAAATTCTAGCGCCTCGGGGCGGGCAATCTTGCCGATCATCTTGCCGACGTGGTCGCGTAGCTCTCGAGCGAGCCCGTCGGAGGCACAGATTCCTCTCTGCAGGATGATGAATGCCTTCGGGACCTGGCCTTTGATCTCATCGGCAATGCCGATCACCGCCGCTTCCGATACTGCTGGGTGGGAAACCAGGGCGCTCTCGATCTCCATGGTGCCGAGGCGGTGTCCGGCAACATTGAGCACGTCGTCCATGCGCCCGAGAACGCGTATGTAGCCGTCCTCATCTCTGACTGCGGCATCGCCGGCAGTGTACACGCCGGGCATCAGCTCCCAGTACTGCTGACGGTACCGATCCGGGTCTTTGTAGATGGTTGACAGCATGGCCGGCCAAGGGTTACGGATTACCAAGTAGCCGCCCTTGCCCGCCGCACATGAATTCCCCTCTGCATCGATAACGTCTGCCTCGATACCGGGGAAGGGTAGCCCGGCGGAGCCGGGCTTCTGCGGCGCTGCAGGCAGCGTTGCCAAAAGAATCATGCCGGTTTCGGTCTGCCACCAGGTGTCGACGATTGGACAGTTGGCCCCACCGATGATGCGATGGTACCAGTGCCATGCCGCAGGGTTGATGGGTTCGCCGACGGTGCCGAGCAATCGCAGACTGCTGAGATCGTACTGCCCGGGCCATTCCTCGCCCTTCCCCATGAACGTTCGGATGGCAGTCGGTGTTGCATACAGGATGTTGATTCCGTAGCGCTCGATGATGCTCCACCAGCGGCCCGGGTCGGGGAAGTCGGGAGCACCCTCGGCCATGAAGACCGTAGCGCCATTGATGAGCGGGCCGTAGACGACGTAGGAGTGGCCGGTGACCCATCCCGGATCGGCGACGCACCAATAAAGGTCGGTGTCGCGCAGGTCGAACACCCACTTGGTTGTCAAATAGGTGCCCACCATATAACCGCCGTGCCGGTGGACGATGCCCTTGGGGCTGCCGGTAGTACCGGAAGTGTAGAGGATATAGAGGGGGTCGTTGGCTTCCATCACTTCTAGCGGGGCTGTGGCAGGCACCTCGGCGACAACCTCGTCCCAGCCGATGTCGCGGCCGGCGGTTTCCGCGGTGTCCATGCCACACCTACGGTAGACGATCATATGTTCGAGGCTGGGGCATTCCTTCGCCGCCTCATCGGCGGCCTCTTTCAAAGGCACGGCTTTGCCACGGTAATAAGCGCCATCTGCGATGATCAGGATCTTGGATTCGGCGTCCTGAATTCGACTACGCAGAGCTTCGGAAGAGAACCCTCCAAACACCACGCTGTGAACGGCCCCTATCCTGGCGGAGGCCAGCATGGCGATAGCGAGCTGAGGGCAAATCGGCATGTAGATGGTGATTCGATCGCCACGCTCGGCCCCGAGCGCCTTGAGACCGTTGGCCAAACGGCAAGTCTCACGGTGGAGCTGCGCGTAGGTGAAGACCTGTCGATCTCCGTTTTCCCCTTCCCAGATCAGTGCGACCTTGTGTCGACGCCAGGTATCGAGGTGCCGGTCGAGAGCGTTCTGGACGATGTTGCATCGGCCGCCGCCGAACCAGGATGCGTTGGGGGGAGCCCACTCCAACACGCTGTCCCATGGCTGAACCCACTCTAGATCCTGCGCTGCCCGCGCCCAGAATGCTTCGACATCTCTTGCGGCCTCGGCGCGTGCCGCCTCAGGATCCGCGACGATGGCGCGATGAAGAAAATCTTGCGGTGGGGCAACTGACTCCTGCTCCTCGAGCACAGAATCGAGGGCGATCTCATCCATGAATGTCTCCTGTGTATCGAGGGGTGCCGTGTGGTCTGCGCCGGAGAGAACGAAAGGACCGCTCCACGCGTCGATTGGCAAAGCCCTGAATGCCAACGCCAGCAGCGCACAAGTGGGCGGAGCACCGAGGCTACAGCTAACCGGATTTCTTCAAAGTTTGTTGTGCTAGGCCGAGCAACGTGTCGGCGCCGTCTTGTTGCTTCAGTTCTTGCACCACCTGCTCGAGGCCTGCAGTGGCCTCGGGGCCAGAAAGCCTGCCAAGGTTGATGATAGCGGCATGGCGGACTTGCATCCGAAGCGTCTGGTCGGTAGCCAGGGCAATGAGCGGCTCGACAGCTGCTGGGTCACCGATGCCCCCGAGTGCATTGACCGCGCTTTCTGCGACCAAAGGCTCCTGCGAGTGGGCGACCTTGGTGATCGTCGGCAGTGCCTTGGAACTGTGCATTTTCTCGAGCTGCACGAGGCATTCGATATGTGTCTCGCGGGGACCGCTCTGGAGGGCCGCGATGAAGGCATCTTCCGCGTACTCCTCACCGATCTGCAAGAGGGCGGCGGCCGCTGCCTTTCTGACCGCGCGAGGGCCGTTGAGGGCTGCGGTGAGGGCTGTCGCTGCCTGTGGGTCGCCGATTCTGCCCAGGAGACGGGCCGCCCACAGGCGCACCTGCGGTGATTCTTCGTTTTCCAGGGCGTTGATCCAGAGGGGTAGTGCCTCTGGAGACTCAACGACCTCGGCATTGTCCTGATAGGTAACATTTGCCTGCGGATCATCAAGTCGCACCTGTTCCAGCAGCTCGTTGACTGCTTTCTCGGTGTTGCTGGCGCAGCCGAGGGTAAAGACCAGCAGGGCAACAGTTCCGATAAATCGGCGGCTCATTGTGAGGCTCCTTCTATCAGCTGCCCGTCCTGACACACTGTGGCAGGGCCGAGCAGGCGGGAAGCGGCGTTCCTTCGGCGTCAATAACGTTCTTCCAAGCGTTCAATTGCATAGCTGACCAGAGGATCCAAGGAATCTCCGGATACACGCCAACCTCGATCTGTCTTTTTCAGGCTCACGGCCGTTTCCCCCTCGCGCCCCTCGGCATCGACCTTGCTGACCGTTACGTTCGCCGCGTCGCCATGGAGCTCAGCGGGAGCGGCATCGTAAGCATAATCAACCTCTTTCGTCTGCCGGAAAAGACCCCATAATATCGTTTCCACCGAGTCCCTGAGAAATTTCTCAGCATCATCATGCTGGACCACAACGATCTTCTCCTCAACCCTTCGCACAAGTTCGTCCATATCCAACAGGTTAACAGCGGTATCCGGATCACCACTGTTGACTGCTCGAACGTACTCGATGGCCACCAGTTCCGGGTCAGTCGGCGGGCCACAAGATGTGGCAGCACTCAGCAATAGCAAAATAGTTGCCAGCTGCTTGCACCGAAGTGAAGTGGTGGCTGTCCTCACGGCCGAGTCGTGGTGTTGTGGGTGGGCTCGAGTTGGATGCGGAGGAGCCGAGCCGATTGCCGAGTGGCGAAGGTGACGCTACGAGAGCAGCAGGATGTTGTCAAGCTTCGCATGGCTCATCGATCCTGGCCCTGCATGGAGTCCATGGGCAATGCGATCAATGCGCGGCTGTAAACGACGCGGCCGGCGACCATCGTCAACAGAGCTTGGGCCCGCATCAAGGCCTCTGCATCACTAGTCAATAGATCCTCGCTCCAAACCACCAGGTCGGCTGGCGCACCCGGCGAGAGGACACCCCTGTCATTCATGGCCGTAGAGCCCACCAGTGCCCGCAGTGCGATTGATCGTCCTAATCCTTGATCCGGATACCAACCACCTGTCGGGTAGCCGTTCCGGTCACGACGACGCATAATGACGACAATACTCTCCAGGGGCCTGAGAAGGTAGGCTGGCGCGTCCGATGCGATAAGCCAGGGAACGCCAGCAGCGACCATCTTCCGCCACCGATGGGCCTGGCGGGCGCGTGTCTCGCCGAGGCGCTGGCGAAGCGAATAGATATCGTTGGCAAAGCGTAAAGGGACGATGGCGACAGGGACGCCTGTGGCCTGCACCGGCGCCATCCCCCCGGGCGGAAGGAGGTCTAATCCCAGCAACATGCCTGCCCCGGCAGATTGGCCCAGGGCGTCGAGCGCCGCCATCAGGGCGCGATCTCCTTGGACCTGCAGGTGAAGAGGTAGACCAGTGATGCGGGCAACCTCTGCCGCATGCCGCAAGCGATTCCTGTCAGCAAACAGCATCCCGTCACCCTCCCCATCGGCGTATGGCTTTGCCAGCGCCGCCAGGCGGGAAGGGAAGGCACCATCGACACGAACCCCAATGGCAGTGAGCCGCAGTAAAGCTTCCGGGTCAGGGGTGACTAGCTGTTCCGGCACTTGTGAATCCGCTCTCATACGCAGGCGTACGCGTATAGGTATCGAACCTTCGGCTTGAAGCGCTGCATACAGCTCCATTGAGGAATCGTCCAACGGGGAGGTGGCAACAGCCGTGAAGCCAGCGGCCGCGGCGCGCTGCAAACCTGTGCTGATCCAGTTTCTGCGCCGCTGTTCTCCGATTACCGGCAAGACAGATTCGAGAGCTTGCACGGCGCTGCCGATGAGAATTCCCGTCGGGCTGCCGTCCTGGCGTCTGATGATTCGACCACCTGGTGGATCGGCTGAGGCTGCCTTCAGTCTGGCTGCTTGCAGCGCGGCGCCATTCAGCCACGCGATTTGGCCATTACGGTGATATAGGAGCACTGGGCGATTCTCCGATACCGCATCGAGAGACTCGTGGGAGGGCATCACCGGCTCTGGCCAGCGAGACTCATCCCAACCCCAGCCGATGAGCCAGTCACCGGGCGCCTTTTGTGGGATGGCGTTGCGTATCAGGGCCTGCACCTCTTCCAGGGACGAGGCTCGACTGAAATTCAGATCCTCGCCGCTCCACCGGCCGAGTGCCTCGGGATCCATCCAGGCATCGAAGAAACCGGGTAGGACGCAATTTCCATGCAACTCCATTTGCTGCGTGTTTTCTCCCACCAACGACTGGATATCCTCGTTGCTCCCCAGGGCCATGATTCGATCGCCGCGAATGGCGATCGCCGCAACCGGGTTGTCCGAGCTCCCGAGCGGGTAGATCGAACCTCCCGTGAGAATCAGGTCGGGATCATTCGAAGTGGGTATTGCGCACTCCACCCCGGCAAAGGCCAGCAGCAGGGCTGCGCAGACACGAAACGATAGAGTGAACAGGGGGAGGCGCCGCTGCGAGTACGGAATCCGCATGGTCAACCGCGGTTAGGAGTTTCCCTGCAGTGTACCAGCATCGCCCCATCAGATGTTCGAACGTGGGTGATTGACACTCTGCGCACCGGACTTTAGCGTAAGCTGCCTTCAGGACACCAACTTGTGAACAACGTGCTCGAGAGGCCTTATGTATCGACGCGGCTTGGTGGTGGGGTTGGGACTCCTTCTGGTTGCCGGAGTGGGGGACGCAGCCCTGTGCCAACAGGATGACGCGCTCACGCTTTCCCTCGCCCACTTGGTTCCTACAGGGCTCTACCGGCTGGTACCGTGGGATGACTTGCGGGCGGTGCGAACCTTCTTCGAGAGAGTCGACGTTA
The DNA here is from genome assembly GCA_046757445.1 of Acidobacteriota bacterium. Classification (GTDB taxonomy): domain Bacteria; phylum Acidobacteriota; class UBA890; order UBA890; family UBA890; genus JBHHYG01. The sequence continues at coordinate 1,669 of JBHHYG010000089.1, read as the reverse complement.
ACTCGACGGCGGCGGGGATTTCTCCTCCAGCGGCTGCGGAGGCAACCGGCATTGCCAGGCTCGCACGACGGCTGAGCTCGTCGGGGAGTGATCCGTTCGAGTTTGTTCGGCGGCGCATCGCCTACCTTCCCTACCCGGGGAGCGTTCGCGGTCCGCAAGGAACGTTGGAAGCCAGTGCAGGCAATTCCTTGGATCAATCGTTGCTGTTGCAGGCGTTGCTGACGAGGCAAGGAGTACGCGCTCGCCTGGTGCGGGGCCGCCTCGGTTGGAACGATGCCGCGGCACTGGTGCTGGGTTCTGCACGGGTTCCAGCGGCGGGAGCTGGGGACCCATGGCCACGTTGGCTAGAGATCGCCGCTGACCATTGGTGGGTGGAGGCGGACCGTGAGGGAGAATGGGTGGCCCTGGATCCTGCATTCAAGGACGCCGAGGCTGGCGTTGCGCGCGGTCGTAGAGAACGAACTTTCGAAGCTCTGCCTGCTGAGCTCGAGGCTCGCCTTGAGATAGAGCTATCGCACCGCGGACATACCATCAAGGCTACAGAGGTTCCCACCGCCGAGCTGGTCGGCTCCGAGGTGGACGTGGCGCTGGTGCCCATGCCGGCGAGCACCGTCAGGGCGCGATCAGGAGGGGAGTCCGAGAGTGCCCACCGGTCGCGCCTCACGGCTGATCTGGTGCCGGTGCCCTGGGCGCAGGCACCGGTGCCGTCCGACTTCTTGGGCGAGCAGCTGATCGTCGTCCCGCAGGAGCCGATGGAAGAGACGGGGCCATGGATGGCCCAGGTGCGCATGCCGGGCCGTACATTCGAGGCTGGACCGTTCGAGGAGACCGACCTCGCCGGTCTGTTACTCCGGGTTACCCTCAAGCTCCCGGATTCACCGGAACAAGTGCTCGAGGTTGCCTGGGGGAGCCGGCACGGAGGGGTGCTGAGCTTGGTCATCGGTGCCGGTGACGTCTCTGATTCCAAGTTGGCAGCTACCACGAGTCCTCTCTATGAGGCGCTGTCGAAGTTGGCGGCAGCTGAGCTTGCGGCGAGGGACGCGATGCGGCCGCCACTGAATTATTGGTCAGCAACGACAACCTTGCGCCAGGCTGCAACCGAGGCATGGGACTCGTTCAACGTTCATGCACCCTCGGCCCTGGCCTGGGCCATCCTACGAGCGATTGATCGCCTCCCGGCACATATTCGCAGGGGGCGCGTGTTGCGCCCGGGGGTACGATTGGCGGCTGTCCGCTGGCAACCGCCCGATGCTGCGGGTGGCGGTGCCTTGACGGTGAAATTCAGCGACCCAGTCGTCATCGGCGAGTTCGGGGAGGGAGTACGAGCGGCGGCACTTCAGGCCGCCTACGGCCTATTGCAGTCTGCGGTAGTGAGCCAGATCTTGAACCGCCTCGCCGAAGAGGCTCCCGACACCGCCTTCGACGTGACCTTGCGTGCCGTGGGCACTGGCCGCGGGCTCGGCTGGTGGACAGGCCCAGGAGGCTTGCCGGAGAGCTGGTCGGCGACGGCCCGGGCTGCGACCAGGATGGCGCTCGCGGACGGCTTCGCCATCGTCGCTCCTGCGGCAAGTACAGGTATGGATGGAGAATCGGTGGTGGGCTGGTGGGAGATAGGGCCGGTCGACGGCAGCAGCCGCGGCTGGGTACTCACTTCCCTCGGTGCGGCACA
>JBHHYG010000088.1:0-11248 GCA_046757445.1 Acidobacteriota bacterium | reverse complement strand
ACAACCGCGGTCTCTGAAACGGGCCGCCAGCTTTGCCGCCGTGGTGGTCTTGCCGGAGCCGTTGACGCCGACGAGAAGACCGACCCATGGTTTCTTCTGATCAGGCAACGGCTCGGCGCCCTTGCACGAGGAGGTCAGACTCCCCAGCATGGCCTCGTGCAGTGCCTGGCGGCAACTCGCTCCCGCCGCCGTTCTCCGACGGATGCTGTCCACCAGATCAGCCGACGTTTGCGGGCCGACGTCCGCGTAGATCAGAGCCTCTTCGAGCGCCTCCAGCGTGGCCGCGTCGGGATCACGGCCCGGCAGCAGTTGCCGAAGTCCGTCTGCCAGCCGCTCGCGGGTGCGATCGAGGGCTCGGCCGAGAATACCGACCAAGATCGGTTCAGTGAAGCTGAGCCAGGGCCGCCTGCGCCCGCTCGCTCATGGCGCTGCCAGGCGCCAGGCGCAGCACCTGCTGAAGATGATTGCGGGCCTTGTCGATGTTACCCATGTCGCGGTAGGCCAGACCGATCACCAGATGCGCGTCGACGTTGCTCTCTTCCACCTCGAGCACCTTTGACAGGGCCGCCACAGCTTCTTCCAACCGACCGGTCTGGCGCAGCGTCTTGCCCACCAGGAGGTAGACCAAGGAATAAGCTGGCTCGGTTGGGTTGGTTGCCAGCTCGACGGCCTCCTGTAGAGGCTTCATCGCTGACTCCGGATCGCCCTGCTCGAAATAAAGCTTGCCGAGGTTCAGCAACACCCGCAAGCGCGACACCGGCGGAAAGGTGGGATCTTCGAGAGCCAGTTCGAACTCATTGATGGCCTGCTCGGGCTCTCCCTGCTCCACCCTCAGGAGGCCGAGATAATTGTGAACTTCGGTGAGATCCGGGTTGTGGGCAATGGCTCGGAGGTAGGATTCTTCTGCCTCGTCGAACTGCCGGTTGAGGAAGTAGGCGAACCCGAGCCACATGTGTGTCTCGCCATTCTCGGGGAGATAATCCGTGGCTCGAAGCAAGGTGCGGATGGCCTGCTTCGGCTGGTTCTCCTGGATGTAGAGGATTCCGAGACGTTGGAGCAGCACCGGGTCCTCGGACTCGCCCCCCTGTGGTTTCTTTTGCTGCTGCGTCTCCTGTTGCGCTGATTGCGCCATCCGCAGCCCCGAACCGATAGCCGGCACAGGTAAAGCCATCAACAAGGCAAGCAACGCCATCATCGACTTTCCTAACATGCCCACAATCGTAGCATGGAAACGTCGGCAATCGTCACTCCTCGACCAGCTGCCGCGCCATCAGGTCCTCGATGGCGACTCGAGGATCTTTGCCCTCGTACAAAATCGCATAGACCTGCTCGGTGATCGGCATCTCCAAGCCCGCCGCACGACCCAGTCCTCGCGCCGCGCGAACGGTCTCGACACCCTCCGCGACCATCCGCATGCCGCCGATGATCTTCTGCATCGACCTGCCTTGAGCCAGCTCGACGCCGACCCTACGGTTACGGCTCAGAGGTCCCGTACAGGTGAGGACCAAGTCGCCCAGACCGGCAAGCCCCATGAGGGTGGTCGGGGCCGCCCCTCGCGCAGCGGCCAGCGCTGTCACTTCCTTCAGGCCACGGGTGATCAGTGCGGCCCGAGAGTTGGTGCCGAAACCCAGCCCGTCAGCAACGCCGGCGGCCACCGCGATAATGTTCTTCAAGGCCCCACCGTGCTCGACGCCGATGATGTCGGCATTACGGTAGATTCGCAGGGGACCATGGCTGAGTCGCGCCTGGATCTCCGTCGCCGCCTCCGGTTGGGTACAACCGAGAGTTACCGCGGTGGGGTGCTCTTGCGCCAACTCGAGGGCAAAGGAAGGGCCGGACAGAGCCGCCAGAGACGCTGCCCTCGCACCCATGTATTCCTGCAAGACCTCCGTCATCCGCAGACCCGTACTCTCCTCCAGCCCTTTGGTGGCAGAGACCAGATGTGCCGCCGACGGGAACTCTGCAGCCAGCTGGCTCCAGACCGAGCGCAGATAGCGCGAGGGGACCACGCTGAGAACGAGATCGGCTCCGGCCAGGGCGCGGTGGTGATCCGCCGTCACCGTGATCTGCTCAGAGAGCAGATGGCCCGGCAGGTAGTCGGGGTTGTGGCGGCTTTCGATGATGCGTCTGGCCAGCTCTGCACGCCGCGCCCATAGACGGACTTCGTGACCGGCTCGATGCGCATGAAGGGCCAGAGCGGTTCCCCATGATCCCGCTCCGATCACCGCCACCTGCCAGGGACGCGGGCTCCGGCCAGCCGCTACCGCCTCACTCTGTGGCCCCCCGCTCAACTCCCCTGCGCTCACCAGCCTCTCTCGCTTCCTCGCAGTAGTCGGGTGATATTGCCGCGGTGTCTCCAGGCAACCAAAAGCGCTGTGGCCAGAGCGGCGACCAGTGTCGCGGTGGGCACCCGTAACCACCAACACGAGACCACCAACATCAAGGTGCCGGCGAGGCTGCCCACGGACATCGTGCGGGTAAGCGCTGTAACTGCCGCCAGGGTGAGAGCCGTGGCGGCCGCGCCGACCGGAGTCAAAAGCACGAACGAGCCCAACATGGTGGCCACGCCCTTACCGCCTCGACCGGCGAGCCAGGGCGTGTAGCAGTGCCCAGCGACGGCTGCAAAGGCGGCAACCGCAGGAGCCCGGCCACCGAGGGCGCCGGCCACCGCCACCGCCGCCGCCCCCTTGGCAGCATCTGCCACCAGCGTCAGTCCAAAACTGGCCCTGCCGAGAGTTCTGCCAACGTTGGTCGCACCGATGTTGCCGCTGCCGAGCTGACGCACGTCCTGGCCTGATCGCAGCTTCACCAGCAGAAAACCGAATGGGATGCTGCCGAAGGCGAAGCCGAGCAACACCCCCATCAGCTCTTGACTCACGTTGCCACGCTTACAATCCCTCAGGGTTGATCATCAGGTTGGCCGAGCAGCCTGTGCTGCAGCCATGCCAGTGCATCCATCGTCGCCTGCGCTATCACCTGTCTCCGGTCTCCTTGGTAGCAGAGACGCTTGGTTGCCTGCCCGTCACTGTCGGCGATCGCCAGATAGACGGTGCCCACCGGGTCATCGCCGGCGCCACCTCGTGGGCCGGCCCAGCCAGTCACCGCTAGACCGAAGCTACTCCCCGCCAGCCGCCGGACAGCCGCGGCCAGGGCCGCCGTCGTCGGAGCTGAGACCATGCCCTGCTGATCGAGCTGTTGCGCTCGCATGCCCAGCAACCTCACCTTGGCTTCTCGGCTGTAGACTACGGCGCCGCCCCAAAGGAAGTCGGAGGAGCCGGCAACGGCGGTCAATGCGGCGGCGATGCTACCACCCGTGCAGCTCTCCGCTAGCGCCAATGTCGCTCGACGCTGGCGCAACAGGCGGCCGACAGCGTCAGGCAGATCGTCATCATTGTTCATGGAAGCAAGCTCCCGGCCTCTTCGGCGTCACCCGCGGCGCACCTTTCAGGACCCCCACAAGGCCAGTGTCAGCCAAACCCCGGCGCGAGCGTAGAGCGCCGCTGCGATGTCGTCGGCCATGATTCCGAAGCCGCCGTGCCAGCGCTCGAGGCGGCGCGCTGGAAACGGCTTGATGATGTCGAAGAGGCGGAAATAAACGAAAGCCAGCGACCAGCCTGGCCCGCCCACCGTACCGACGGCCGCCAGCCACATGGCGGCGATCTCATCGATGACCACTTGCGAAGGATCGCCGCCTCCAAGACTCGGGGCAGCGGCATGAGCTGCAGCCGTCCCCACCAGAGTGAGCGACAACCAACCGACAAGCTGGAGAGGAATGCTGAGGGACGACAGGAGAAAAACATAGAGGGCGAGCCCCAAGAGCGAGCCCCAGGTGCCTGGCGCCGGCCACAGGAAACCGGCGCCCAGGCCGGTGGCCAACCAGCGGGCCAAGCGCTCAGCGACCTCACCACTCACGGGTAGAGATGCCCGAGCATCCTCGGGTAGGGAATGGCTTCACGCAGGTGGTGCAGACCGCAGATCCATGCAACCAGCCTCTCCAGACCCATGCCGAAGCCCGCGTGGGGTACAGATCCGTAGCGGCGTATATCCAGGTACCAGCGGTAGGCCTCTTCGTCCAGGCCATGCTCGCGGATACGTGACAGCAAGAGGTCGTAATCGTGGATCCGCTGACTGCCGCCGATGATCTCCCCGAAGCCTTCCGGTGCCAGCATGTCGACGCAGAGCGCCACCTCGGGACGCTGCGGATCAGGCTCCATATAAAAAGCCTTGGTGGCGGCCGGGAAGCGATGCACCATCACCGGTCGGTCGAACTGCTCGGAGATGATGGTTTCGTGACCACCGCCGAAATCGGCACCCCACTCGAATTCTTCACCGGCGCTTTTCAGGATCTTCACCGCCTGGTCATAGCCGATGCGCGGAAACGGCTTGCGAATACCTACCAGTAGAGAGGTGTCCCTGCCGAGCACGCGCAGCTCATCGGCACAGTCGACCAAGGCGGTCTGGACGACGTGCTCGATGAAATCCTCCGCCAGGTCCATGGCGTCGTCGAGCCGCGCGTAGGCCACTTCCGGCTCGAGCATCCAGAACTCCATCAAATGCCGACGGGTCTTGGATTTCTCCGCCCGGAACGTGGGGCCGAAACAAAACACCTTGCCGAGCGACATGCACGCCGGCTCCAGGTAGAGCTGGCCACTCTGGCTCAGGAAGGCGGTCTGGTCGAAATAATCGGTGGCGAAAAGGGTTGTCGTGCCCTCCACGGAGGTGGGCGTGAGAATCGGGCTGTCGATGAGCGTGAATCCCCGATCGTGAAAGTAGGAGCGACAAATCCGGGTGAGCTTGCTCCTTACCCGCAACGCCGCCTGCTGTCGCGAGGAACGCAGCCACAGGTGGCGATGGTCCATGAGGAACTCGACGCCGTGTTCTTTGGGGCTGATGGGATAAGGCGCGGCCAGCTGCACGATCTCGGCATCCTCGAGGGCGAGCTCGACCCCCCCCGGAGCCCGCTCGTCGGCGCGAACCGTGCCCTGCACGATCAGCGACGACTCTTGGGTCAGGCGGTCCAGGAGGCTCCAGACCTTCTCGGCAACGGCGTCTTTCGAGGCCACCGCCTGCACCACACCGGTGCCATCCCGCACCTGCAGGAAGCCGATCTTGCCGCTGGATCGTTTGTTGTAGAGCCAGCCGCGGACCGCAACGCTCTCACCCTGCCGGCGGCTCAGCTTCTCGATGGCGACAAACTCCGACACCTTGCACACTCCTTCAGCCCGAATTTCTCACCAGCCATAACCTACGGTGGCGAATATGGAAAAGACGATCCTATTCCTCCCCATTCGAGCCGACAAGTCGGACCACTCTGGCGACGCCTCGGCCGCATTTCTCAACGGCTCGCGGCTGCTAGACCGCCAGGGCCGCGATGACTGCGAAGCTCAGGCCGATTCGATCAGCCGATCGAGGGGGCGCAGCGCTGCCAACAGGTCACCCCAGCCCAAGGTTTGCAATGCCCGACGGGCGTGGCGCCAGGTCGGCCCAGTCGAGCGTGCATAGCTATGACGGTGGTACTTGATGATCTGATAGGCGAAGGTTCCGAGGGCTTTCAGGTGCCTCTGCAGGGCGACGAGGCAAAACGCCTGACGCGCAGCGGCCGGAAGGCCGGTCGGCACGGAGGGAACATCCGCCACCTCGCTCGCGACCAGCCCCACAGGGTCGACCCTGGCCCAGTAGTGCCGCAAGGCCTGCTGCTGACAGTCTTGGGGTACCTCGCAGTAGTTGTCCCACAGCAACGACGCCAGGTCGTAGAGCTGCGGGCCGATCATGGCATCCTGATAATCGAGCACCAGCACGCTATCATCTGCGACCATCAGGTTGCGGGCGTGAAAGTCTCGATGACAGATGGCGGTAGGAAGCCTGCAGATGGCCTCCACCAGGCGCTCGTAACCACGCGCCCGCGCATGGCGGCCGCCACTCGCTCCTAGCCAGTCGGAGAGCGCATACCGTTCGGTGTACTCCAGCTCGTCGCGAAGCCGCCGGGCATCCAGCGCCCACCCCGGATTCGGGGACTCGGCCCGCTGGCCGTGCCTCTGGATGGCCAGGATCTCATCGATCGCTCGCAGGTAGCAGCGCTGTCGACGGGATGCCTCCAGGGAGGCATCCGCCAGGTGCCGATCTCCACCATCCTCGACGAGCAGGGCTCGCGCACCCCACGCGTAGATCTGCGGCACCCTGACGCCAGCATCGCACATCCAGGCCGCGGCGCGGCGATAGTGCTGGACCTCGTCGTCGGCTCCCAGAGGATAGAGCACCAGTACGGTCGAGGCTGGCTTTCCTACCTGAGCCGGCCGCAGGCGGAAGAAGCGCCGCTGTGAGGCATGCTCGCCGAGCTCTACCGCAGCTGCCACTTCCCAGGGGAAGCGTAGGTCGTCGAGGAGATGGCTGGCCGACAATCTTTCCCACAGCCGGTCACCGGCATCCAACCCCCCGTTGTCGTCAGTTGGTCGGTGCTGGGCCGCCACCCCGCTACCCGCTCGCCGCCGGCACCACACTCGCCCCGTTGCGCAGCGGTCCCGAGCCGCTCCATGCCTGATCCCTGACCTCAGTTCCCGGCGGCACGTAGGCGTTCTCCAGCACCACCACACCCTCCAGCGTCGCTGCGGTTCCCACCCAGGCGCCGTCCAGCAGCACCGAGTCGACGACCGTAGCGCCCGCGCCGATACAAGAATTTCTGCCTGCGATCACACCTTTGAGCTGCGCGCCGTCGGCCACACGTGCACCGTCGGCGATCATGAAAGGCGGCTCCACGCCGGCGCGGCCAATCGACGCCGTGGTGGTCACGAAACCACCGATGGTCTGGCGCTGGTAGCCCTCGTAGGCGAGGGGGAAATCCTCACGGCGTAGGGCGCAGAGCTGGGATTGGAGGTACCTGGGCAAGGTTCCGACCTCATACCAGGGGCCAGCGAGCTCAACGGCGTGCACGGGGAGGCCGGCAGCGATCAGCTGTCGATAGACCGGATCGACGATGCCGCAGGGACGCAGGGGTGGTACCAGCTCGAAGACCTCGCGCTCCACCAGATGGATTCCGGCGAAGCAGGCATGCGCTGCGGCGTGGGCGGCGCTTTTTCGACCCGCTTCCTCCGGCATGCCGGAGGCAACAGAGCCGCCGACGCGGTGTTCGGGCGGTGCTTGCGGGGGCTCCGGAAACCCGGCCACCTCTCCCCCCTCACCCATCAGAACGGCCGGGTGCTCGAGGGCCGCGCCCCCGCTGTGCAGGGCCAGGGTAGCCAGCGCTCGATTTCGGCGATGGTGATCGACCAACGGGCCCAGTGCCATCGACGTCACCACATCGCCATTGACTAGCAACACTCGCTGGCCGAGGGCATCGAGGGCCGCGCGTACGCCGCCTGCGGTTCCGAGCAGCTTCTCCTCGACGCTGTAGCGCAGCCGCACACCGAAAGCATGCCCCCCATAGCGTCGGCGCACCGAGTCCGGGCAGTGGTGCAGGTTGATGACCACCTCCTCGAGGCCACAGCGCCGGAGCCAATCGAGGGTGTAATCGAGCAACGGCCGGTTCAAGAACGGGATCACCGCCTTCGCACGACCTGCCGTCAAGGGGTGCAGTCGCGTGCCCCGGCCGGCTGCCAGCACCATGGCGCTGGTGATGACGTCAACGCTGTCCATGGTCGTCGTCGCTGCCCCGGCTCGCAGCAGCACTAGGGTCGCCGCTGGCTCCCGGCGCCACACGGCCCCGGCAGAGATCCGTCCAAGCTGCAGATTCAGGGCCATCGAAGAGCATGTCGCCACGGCCTCCGCGATCACGGTAGATACGTAGATAGCTGCGCAACTCGTAGGCTCGCGAATTGAAGCCGAGCAACCCTGCAGCTCGCTCGATGGCTTCGGGATCGCCCTCGACCTCCAAAAACCAACCGATCGGGGTTTGATCGAGGGCGATCTGCACGCCCCCGAGACAGTAGGCACGTCGATATTTTTGGTAGCGCACGGTGACGACGTAGCCGAGATTCTCCAAGATCGACAACAACGACGTACCGTCTTCCACAGCTGACTGCCACTCTGGCCGTGCTTTCACCATCACCGTCTCATCGACAGCACCCTTGTGGGTAAGCAGGTACTGGCCTCCGCGACGCCGCAGGCGCAACAGATGGCCGGCGGCCGCCAGTCGTCCATTTGGTGTATCCAGGACCAGATCGTCCTCCAGCAAGCGCGGCCCGCAAGGCCGCGCTCCGGCCCGCTCGAGCGCCGCCTGCAGCTCTTGTGGCTCCCCCGCCAGCTTCACCTCGTACTCGATAGGCATGCTCTGCGAGGATTCTACCAGGGCCGAGCCAGCCCGCATTTCTCAACGGCTCGCGGCTGTGCGAGCGCAAGGGCCGCGATGACTGCGTTGCGCTTGCCCCGGGTGCGGATGGGTGACTATTGGCGCTGCCGCGGCAGCAGATGCGAGGCGGGCTGGAAACTCCACCTTCTTCAGGCGCAGGAAGACACCCAGTACCCGCTCGTCGGCGCCGCTGCCCAAGGCGGCCGGCGCTGCCCCGCGGCTCGACACGAGAAGGCAGTGGTAGGCGTAGCCATTCCGGAAGCGCCACCCACGACCCGGTAGCAGGCGCCCGCCGAGCGGCTGCCCGGGGCCCGCGACCCCACCCAGGCGCGCCCCCTGAAGGCTCACCTCGACCTCGCTTTCCACCAGCGCTTGCAGCCGCACGTCGACGCTTTCCAATGGCCTGTCGGAGGTCAGCAGCAACGACACCGGTCGCCCCGGGCGCACCCACACCCCCGTCGACTCCGCCCAGGCCCGCGCCGGCAGCTCATCCTCGACCCAGGCCGTGACCGCCGATGAGATCATAGTGCCCCTCTGCAATCCGGTGACGACGACGCGCAGATGGTGCACAACAACTCCGCCGCACAAGACCACAACCATCACGCCGGCGGCGCACCATCCCACACGCGTCGCACGGGGCCGGGCAGCAGGCCCTCGGGATCCATCTAGCCCGTATTTCCCAACGGCTCGCGGCTGCGCGAGCGTCGCGCTTCGCCGGCTGCCAGAGCTGGCGAGAAGGAGCATGACCACCCCGATCCCCAGGGCCCAGGCGGAAGCGACCCTCCAGTGCGGCTCGTCGACGTTGACCCACTGCGGAAAGAGACGCCACCAGCCACTACCGGCCGAGGCGTAGGCTGCCAACAGGTGGGAAGATTTGACCGGGTAGTCATGCGGCAGCAAAGAAGGGCGGGTCACATAGGCCAAGGTCAAGCAACCAGCCACCGCCAGCAGCATGCCGCGGCCAGCATCGAACCAGCGACGACAGCGGCCGGGCAATGCCAGCGCCACACCCAAGGGCACCGCCAGGAGCCAGATGATTGCCATCATCGGCCGTACCGGCGGCCCTTGGCCGCCGAGTTGCTGAGAAAGCGCATAAGGGCCGATGTAGGCGAGCCCCACGAAGGTCAGGGCGAGCAGGTCGGTACGACGTTTGCGCCACAACCAGGGAAGCCCTGCCGTGGCCAGCAGAAAATGAGGACCGTAGGCGAGCAGCCCTTCTTTTTGATCCATCAAGTAGCCGAGAAGGGTGGCCAGCGCCTGCCGCCAGGCGGCCAGGTAAGCACCCCACTGATTGCCCAGGGCGGGCGCCACAGCCGCCGCATCGCTGCCCAGGTAGAGAGACAGCGGCGACGGAGAGCCATACAGGGCCAAGGTGAAAAGCGCGTGACCTCCCAGGCTCAGCAGCAACGCCAGGCTCAAGATCAGGCCCCTGCGCCCCCGGCCCACCTCCGCCGGCTCGAGCAGACCGACGGCAGCTAGCGCCAGCGCCAGGGGAATGTACTTGACTCCCAGCCAGGGCAGCGCCGCCAGAGCCAGGCCCGCCGCAACCACCGCGCCCGTGCGGCGAGGGGCACGTCCGGCGGCAAACGCAAGGCAAGACAACAGCATCGCCGGCACTTCGGGGAAGAGGTACAAGGGTGCAAACAGCAACGGAGACAGCAGCGTCGTGGCAGCGGTTCCTCGAAGGGCGGCGCGTCGACCGGCGACGGTGTCGATGAGGCCGAAAAGTGCCCAGGCGAACAGACCGTACAGCAAGGCCAGGTTGGCACGCGGCAGAGTCACCATTGCCGCGCCGCCAATGCCCCGACCGAGCACGTACGACGGCAACAGCAACAGGGGTAGGCCAACCCCGTGCATCGAGTAACGACGGCCAGCTACCCTCCCCGGCTTGGCGTGGGGAAAGATGAATTCTTGATGGTAGGGAAGGTATGCGCGGCTAGCGTAATCATCGGCCAGGTCCAGGTCCCCGTCGTACCAGATCGAGTGAGCAACGAGCAGATAGTGGGGCTCATCGCCGCTGGGTGCGGGCCATCCGCCGACGAGCATGATCGGAATCATTGCCGCCACCACGGCGAGTCCGAGGCGAGCCCGATCCGCCGTGCCGCTCCCAGGCTCGGCAACGCCAGCCGAGCTCTTTCTCAAGCGAGAGAGGCCGCGGGCCGATACCAGCCCCCCCAACCCCAGGCCCAGTGCCGCCAACGGTGGCGCCACGCAGCGGAAAGCTGCGGCGTCCACAACCATGGCCACGGCCGGCAAGGCCAGTCCCCACAGCAGGGGGGAGCAGATGACCGCAAGGGTTGCGCTCGAGGCTTGCCAGGCTCGTGCCAACGCTCTGGCACTCCACCACCAGAGAACAGCCATCGCCATGGAGGTGAGCACCAGAACTGGCAGGAAGGATGGAGCCGCCAGCGTCGCCTCCGCCACCCTCGTCGGATCGCCCACCCCGATGCCCGGCGCTAACCCCAGGTGTGTAGCCCAAGTAGCGACACCGAGACCAGCGGCAAGAGGAGCGAGAAGATAGAGCTTGGGCAGAGAGGTAACGCTCCCGGTGCTGCTCATCGCCCTCCGCTAGTAGCCTGGACTTCTCAACGACTCGCGGCTGCGCGAGCGCAATGGCACGCGATGACTGCGTTGCGCTTAGCTCGAGGGCTCGATGTACTGCACGAGTACGCCTGCGCCCTCGAACCGGCGCGCGCCTTGTCCTCGGTACCCTTGCGCCCGCTCGCTTCACGACCCGTTGAGAAGTCCAGGCTAGCCCGCAGATCTCACCACGCTGGCGACTGCGGGCTCGGCGTGCGACAGGGTAATGGCGCCCGCTCAGACGACGACAGACGACATTCTACCAGGTTGCAGGGCGGCGACCGGGTGACACCGGCGCCTGCATCATGGGGGCAGGGTGCGCGCCGCCGAGCCTAGCCCGCATATCTCAACGGCTTGCTGCTGCGGGCGCGGCAAAGGGCATGCTCG
>JBHHYG010000087.1:0-11399 GCA_046757445.1 Acidobacteriota bacterium | reverse complement strand
AACGCGCCCCTTCCCGCGCCCGCAGCAGCAAGCCGTTGAGATATGCGGGCTAGCCCGAACTTCTCAACGGTTTTCCTCGCGGGCGTGCCCTTTCCCGCGCCCTCAGCGCGAGGATGATGAGGTGGCTACAGTAGTTCGGCCAGCCGCTCCGCCACCAGCTCGAGATATGTCTGGTCCTGCTCGTTGAAGGCGGACGGTTTCTGCGAGTCGATATCAATCTCACCGATGACGGCGCCGTTCCGCCGAATAGGAACGACGATTTCCGAGCGCGTGTCCGGAAAACAGGCCAGGTAACGAGAGTCCGAGGCTACGTCGTCGACGATCTCCGTCTGGCCGCTGATGGCAGCGGAGCCGCAAATGCCCTTCCCTAGCGAAATGCGAGTGTGCTCGGTAGGGCTGCCGCGGTACGGGCCCAGCATCAGCTGGTCTCCATCGACCAGGTATATGCCCGTCCAGTGATAATCGGGGCAGGACCGGTGCAACCGATCGACGACGAGATCCAGGGCTCTCCGACGATCTGCGGGAGCCTTGGCGATGAGCTCATCGAGCCACTCGAGCAGTACCGATTGGCGAGTCATGGCGAGGCCTTGCGCACATAGAGCTGATAAACGCGTGGCTCCTTGATCATCCCCAGAAAATCGTTGCCGGTGCTGATGCACCAGGCGGGGATATCGATTTCAACTCCGGCGTCATCGGCCCAAAGCTGCAGAATCTGTCCTCTTTGCATGTCGCGCATGCGGTTCTGGGTGCGAATCACCGGCTCGGGACAGAAGGTGCCGCGCGCATCGACTACCACCTCGGGCTGCAACGACGCCAACTCGGCCGCTGTAGCGCTGCCGTGCACCTGACTCCGGAAATCTGGATCCCGTCGAGAGCTGTTGTTGCGGTTGCGGGCTCCCGCCGCCAGCTGGCTCATATGCGCATCGCCTCCAACCTTTGCGAATCGTTCAGCGGTGCGACGATGAGCTGTCCTTCCAGATCACCAAAGCTCCATTTCACCGGCACGCGCTCCTGGTCACGGCCATCGCTGTAGCGGGCGGTGATGCCGCAGGCCAGCTCGAGCTCTTCGGCTGAGGGCTCTCCATCTACCAGCGTCAGTGGTGAGGGATAGGCATCGATCCACACCCTTCCTCGCCCCTGGGTGAAGCGTTCGAGGTAGGCGTTCTCACCCTCGTCCCTGCCGATAACTACCTTGACCTGGGCGCTAACCCTGAAGTGGCGGCCCACCTTCAACAACATCATGTCGTCCGGGGTGACGCTGTTGCCGTGAAAAGCCAGATAGTCGCGTAACTTGCGGGCAAAGTTCTTGTCCGGCAGGAAACAGCACCCGCCAGCCGGTTGCGGGTAGTCGATAATGCCGAAGCTGTCGGCTAGCTCCATTTGCACTTTCCGTGAACGGCCACAAATATCGTAGAGCTGCTCACGATCCACCCATCCCCGCTGCTCCGGAATCGTCGGTGGCAGCAGCTTCGCTGAGAGCGGGCGCAGCAGGTACCCCTCCAGGCCCGATTCCTCGTCGATGTTGTCCATGGGCGTACGCCGCTGGCTCATCGGTCGCTGGCCCAAAACCTCGCCGGTGAAGACGAAGTGGTAGCCACGCTCGTCCATGATCTTCTTGGCCTTCTGCAACATGAAGATGCGGCAGTCGATGCACGGGTTCATGCCCGAGCCATAGCCGTACTTGGGGTGAAGGACGACGTTGGGAAGATACTCGTCCTTGATGTCGATCAGCTCTACCGGGATTTTGAGATCGGCGCCGGCCCGCAGCGCCTCGTTTCGGTAGGGTTTGCCTGGATCGTTGCGATTTCCGAGCAGGCGGTGCCGGTCGGCGACACAGAAGCCGGTAGAAAAATGCAGCCCGAGCACCTCGATACCCAGAGACTGGAGTAGTCGCGCTGAAATCGTCGAGTCGAGCCCACCGGACAGCAATCCGAGGGCTCGGATAGGCTTGTTCATGGCTCGATTATGCACTGTGTCAGGACCGCGACGATACTACCGAAGCGCCTTGCTCGCCTCTTCGCGCTTGCATCGTGCTGCCTGACAAAGATCCCCCAGAGAGGTGGAGTCAAAGGCTTCCTCGATCTTTCGATGTACCCGCATCCACAGCAACCGTGAAACACAGAATTCTCCACGACCGCATTCCTCAAAATCAGGGTCGGGGTCGGCGCATGCGGAGACGAAAACAGGGCCTTCCAAGGCGCGGATGATCTCACCCACCGAGACCCGGGACGGTTCGCGGGACAGCTGGTAGCCACCGTGTCGACCGCGCACGCTTGCCACCAGACCACACCTGCGCAGCACACCGAGCAGTTGCTCGAGGTAGGCCAGGGACAGGTCTTGCTCGCGCGCCACGGTGCTCAAGGAAACAGGTCCCTCACCCCAATGAGTCGCGAGTTGAAACATTGCCCGCACACCGTAGCGAGCGCGACTTGAAAGCAACATCGCCATTGAGCTGACCTATTTTCCCGAAGTGAATGCGAATTCGAGGAACGGCCGCCACTGTGGATACGGCTGGCAACTCATGCTCAAACTGACTGCCGGATGCCATCGCGGCCGGTGCGGTGATCGCATCGGGAACATTCCCACCTCTTCGGGCAGGTGGTTCCCCTTGCGACGGTTGCAGGCGACGCATGCGACCACAACATTCTCCCAGTTCGACGTGCCGCCACGCGAGCGGGGAATCAGATGATCGATGTTGAGTTCCCCCGCCCTGCCCCTTCTGCCACAGTACTGACAGCGGTAGCGATCACGGAGGTAAATGTTCGACCGCGTGAACTTGATGGTTGGCCGTGGTATGCGGTCGTAGATGAGTAGCTGAACGACTCTCGGTACCCGCACTCGCACGGATATGCTGTGCACCAGCTCGTGGGTGGAAGGCTCTGCCATCTCTGATAGATCAATCCAGCCATCCCAGTCGTGCGAGGCGTAGTCGTCGTCCAGCGCCCGTACTCGCCCACCATAAAGTAACCCGAAGGCACGGCGGACGCTGGTGATATTGACGGGCTGCCACAATCGGTTCAGCACCAAAACGCTGCTGTTGAGCATTCGACGTCACCTCATCTCACTGGCCGAGGCGAAGCCTCCTGAGCGTACATCTTCAAGAGTTTCCCATATCTTACTGAGCACGGTTTTCCGCACCCTGCTAAAAGGTTTATTCAATAACTCCGTGGCGTGCAAGGATCTCCAGCACCCGATCGATGGGAAGAGCCTCGACACGGTGTCCTTGCCAGCCGATCATCTCCGTCGCCGCGAACAGGCTATTGTAGATCGCCTCTTCGGTGGCTTCTACGACGGCAAGGAAGAGGGGTGAGATCTGGTCGTTGCGCACTGCAGAGGTAACCATCCCCTCGGTGCTCGCGGGGGCTGCGGCCCGCGCCTCTGACCGTACTCTCAGGGCTGGGTTCGTCGAGAAGGCGATGACGTAGTCACCACTGCCGTTGGTAGAGGGTGATCCTGTACGTGCCAAACCCAGCATCGCTCTCTTTGCCAGCCTCTCGAGGTTGCGGTGGGTGAGCGGCGCATCGGTGGCGACAACGATCATGCAGGAGCCGTCAGCGTTGTCCGAAGGTTCGGCCGGCGCCTCGCGACCTTTCAGCAGGTCGCGCAGGTAGTAGCGATCAAGCTCCCGCCCCACCGGAGCGCCGGCAATCGTCAGCACGCCACCGTAATTGGTCTGCACCAGCACCCCAATCGTCCAGCCTCCGAGTGCATCAGGCAGGCGCCGCGAGGATGTACCAATGCCGCCCTTGAAGCCGAAGGCAACCGTACCCGTGCCTGCTCCCACGCTTCCTTCCTCGACGGGACCGCTGCTGGCTCCGCGGAGGGCATGAAAGACATGCTCGGGTCGAATCGGTCGGCTACGGATGTCACTCAGGAAACCATCATTGGTCTCGCCGACAACCGGGTTGACGGAACGTACGCGCTCGTTGCCGGGAAGCCCCAGCATGTAGGTGATCAGAGCATCGGCAACCCGGGGCACGCTCAATGTACCGGTCAGCAGAATGGGGGTCTCCAAGGTTCCGAGCTCCTGTACCTGGCTGATACCGGTAAGCTTGCCAAAGCCATTGCCCACGTAAACCGCTGCCGGGACCTTTTCCTTGAAGAGATTGCCACTGTGCGGCAGAACGGCGGTGACGCCGGTGCGGAAATCGTCGCCATCGATGATCGTGGTGTGGCCGACGAGGACGCCCTCCACGTCGGTGATGGCGTTCCAGCGGCCGGGAGTCAGTACGCCGGGGACGATGCCGAGATCACGTGCACGCCCTCGTGGCGGTGCAGGTTCCGGTGCCGCCAGCGCCGGGGCTGCGCCCCTCCATGCTCCTGAGGAGAAGAGAACGGCAAGACTGAGCATGAGGATCGGGAAGCAAACCACGCATGACCGCGACAACGACGGTGAGTCATGCGGCGGCAAACGCCCCGGTTGCAGATCTCCTGGGTCGGATCCCATCTCTTCCTCCCTCCGGCTCGGTTTGTCGCGGCATCGGGCGGTTCTTATCACCGCGGCGCGGCAACGAGCGCCGAGCGGCTGCGGTCCGAAAGCAGGATTATAGCCCGCACCTCTCAACGGCTCGCGGCTGCGCGGGCGCCAGGGCCCTTCGTTCTAATGTATGTGTTTCGTATTATTTATGTATAGTAAGTTGGACGCCTGTGCCCTACTCGCCGCCGAATTCATCACCGCGGTCACAACGATGACCAGGAGAAAAAGACCAAATGCGTTGAGCTTTCTGGATGACCGAGAGCAACGACAGCTGAAGGAACTCCTGGACTATCTAGACCTGGAAGTTCCAGGGCCTTTTCGGACAACACTTCTAGCGCACCTCCTTGGCAGAGTCGTGCCCCTGCCGCTGGCAAGTCTCGGCTATCCCCGCCAGTCTCTTTCGGGGCCGCTTTTCGAGAATCGCGTCGATCTTGCATGCTTCGTTGCCTGCTTTTCGCAGCGCGGTAATGTACTGCTCAAGTCCTTGGCCGCGCTCCATCTTGGCGAGGTGCGGCTCGGCGTCCACTGGATGACCCCGCGAGAGCTCGCCACGCTGATTTCCTCCACCGCGGCTGGCACGACCCCCTATCGTTCAAACGTCAGCAATATGCTGCGTCGAGAGACGACGCTGGTGACGCGGCGCCGGAGAGGCCGGGGGTTCGAGTACGCTCTGACCGATCGAGGGCGCAAGCTAGTGGACCACCACCTGCGCCTTCTGCAGCGCATGGACAACGTGGACAACGTGCCTGGTTAGCTCCGCAGTCATCGCCTGCCATTCATTGTGCCTGCGCAGCCGCGAGCCGTTGAGAGATGCGGGTAAGGTCGGCGCGCCGACAAAGGCGACCGGCGATCAGGCAGAGGGTCCTGAGGAGGCACCGGCGGTTGGTGGTTCCTCGAGTTCGTCGATGGCCTCGCGGAGAGTTGCCTGAATCTCCTTCAAGCCGATCTCGGGACGGCTCAGATAGAGGGTGAGCGTGATACCCCTGCCCGAGCGATAGGTGAGCCGCCGCGGCGGCGAGGGCGCCTTGGAGGCGGGGCGCCCGGAGGCCGCCGGGCAGGTCTTGTCCCCACCGTCTGCCGATTGGCCAGCTTGTGGCGCTTCTGTTCGCCGTAGCTGCCGGAGTTCGTCGCGGGTCAACCCTTCGGTGATGACCAGGTCGGCAAGCGCCCGCTGCTCGTCGGGGTTTTCTCTGCGCGCAATCTCCAGCAAGATCGACTTGGTCTGCACGTCGGCCTCTGCCAGCCGTTGACGCAAGGCCACGGGGATGCTGCCGAGGGAAAGCGTCTCGGTGACGCTGGTACGGGACTTGCCGATGCGACGGGCGAGCTCGTCGTGGGTGTAGTCGAATCGCTCGATGAGAGCTTCGAGCGCTTCGGCTTCTTCGTACGGTGAGAGGTCCTGGCGTTGCAGATTCTCGATCAGAGCGATCTCGAGCACCTTCGCATCGTCGACCTCGAGAACGATGCAGGGGACCTCGTCCAGACCTGCGAGTTGGGCAGCCCGGTAGCGACGCTCCCCGGAGATGATCTCATAGCCATCATCCTGGTGCCGTACAAGCAGGGGTTCAAGAACCCCGACATTTCTGATCGATGTGACGAGTTCCTCGATCGCACCGAAGGACTGGCGAGGCTGGTGCGGGTTGGGTCGCAGCTCCTGCGTAGAAATCTTGCGACCGACTGTCTCGATATGCCGACTGGTGAGATGCTCGACGAAGTGCTGGTCGTGCCGCATCCGCGCCGTCGTGGGCAGACCCCGTTGCTTAGGCACGTTGCAGAACCTCCTCTCCCAGGTGCGCGTATTGCGTCGCCCCACTGGATGCCGGGGCATGGCTGAAGATCGGCTTCTTGTAGGCCGGACTCTCCTCGAGTCGCACGCTCTTGGTGATCATGGTGCGGAAGACTTTGTCGCCGAAAACGTTGCGCACCTGACGGACAACGTCGCGTCCGAGGACCGTACGATGATCATGAAGGGTGATGAGAACACCCAGTAGCTGCAGACTCGGGTTCACGCGACTACGGATCCGCTCGACGGTCTCCAGCAGATCGTCCGTACCCTCCAGCGCCAGATACGACGATTGAATCGGCACGAGGAGGTGGGTGGCCACGACCAGGGCGCTCACCGTCAGCAGGCCGAGGGTCGGAGGAGTGTCGATGAGCACGAAGTCGTATTCGCTGGCGAGCGGGCGTAGTTTGTCGCGGAGTCGGTAGTGCCCGTCGAACTCTCCGATCAGCTTCCCCTCGAGCTTGGCCAGTGCGATCCGTGAGGGAACCAGGTCGAGATGTTCCAGCTTGGTGGGCAGCACCACCTCTTTCAACGGCATCTCCGGGTCGGCGAGCACATCGTAGATGGATCGCTCAATGAGGTCGAGGTCGAGATAAGAAAGGGTGCTATGGGCCTGCGGATCAAGGTCGACCAGGAGAGTGCGGTGTGTCTTGAGGGCAAGGGCGGCGGCCAGATTGACCGAGGTCGTGGTCTTGCCCACCCCACCTTTCTGATTGGTGATGGCGAGGATCATGCGGCCGGGCTGTGCTGGTCGGATCGCAAGAAAGAATTGTCGAGGCGCATCAGGCGAAACGAATAACCAGCCGGCATGCTACTGACGCTCACGGAGAGTGTCAACAGATCAAGAGCGGTGGGCACACACTGACACGCCCGAGATCTGGAGTTTTCTCCCCTGCTGTCGGTACAGTTGACGGCAGGCCGGCGTGAGCTACCCGGTCGGCGCTACATTTCGTACTTCGAGAACTCCTCAGGATCGAGGTTCTCAAACCACTTGCGTAGCCGCTCGGAGTCGTTGAGATCAGGGTCGCCCTCGATCGTGCGGGCCTGTTCCAGCACCTCCTGCTCGACGAAGATGGGCGCATCCGCCCGCAGGGCCAGGGCGATGGCATCGCTGGGCCGGGAGTCGAGCACCTGCTCACCACCGTCGATGTACAAGTGAATGTGGGCAAAGTATGTATTGTCGCGAAGGTCAGTTACGACAATTTTCTCAACTCGTGCATCAAGTTTTTGCAGGAGGTCTCTGAGCAGGTCATGGGTCATCGGACGCGGCGTGTCGATCTTCTCCATGCGCAGGGCGATGGCATTGGCCTCGAAGATCCCCACCCAGATCGGCAGCACCCGCTCTTCTTCTTCGTCTTTGAGAATGACGATGGGCATGTTGGTGACCGGGTCGACCATCAAGCCCTTGATCTTCATTTCGATCTGCATCGCTCGCTCCGCTCCCCCTTCACTTGACTATAGGTGCTTCGTAGAGTGGGGGTCAAGAACTCAACTGCCACTTCAACCGATCGGTCCATGGCCACCTACGCATCGGGCCGACGCGGTGTCGGCTTGCGCTGATCCCTCGGGAGCGCCCTCCAAGCCGGTGCGTTGAGCCGCAGTCCATAGAGGCTATTGGCTCCCGAGCCGGTGATGCGGACGTTGACCAGATGGCCGATGAGGCGCGGGTGGCCGGCAAAATTCACGATCTGGTTGCGGCTTGTCCGGCCGCTGAGATCGTCGCGGGAACGCTTGCTGACGCTGTCGACGAGAATCTCCACTGTGCGGCCATGCCAGGCCGAGTGGCTCTCTAGCTGAAGGTGACGCTGCAGCTGCTGGAGCTGGATCAAGCGCCGTCGTTTGATCGCTGCCGGCACCGTCGATTCCTCGCGCATCGCGGAGGTGCCGGGGCGAGGAGAATACTCAAAGGCGTAGACGGAGTCATAGTGGGCTTGGCGCACCAGCTCCAGGGTAGCTTCGTAGTCTCGCTCGGACTCACCCGGGTAGCCAACGATCAGATCGGTCGATAGCCCAACACCTGGTAGGGCGCGACGTAAGGAATCGACAAGCTGCAGGTATCCCTCCCGCGTGTAGTGACGGTTCATCCGACGCAACACCGCATCGGAGCCAGATTGCACGGGTAGATGGATATGTTTGGCCACCTTGGAACAGTCGGCCATGGCGGCGATGCAATCGGCTGACAAGTCCTTGGGGTGGGGCGTCAGAAAGCGAATGCGCTCGATCCTGTTCGCATCAGCCTCGGATAGCACCCTGTCCAGCCTTCGCAGGAGCTCGGGGAAGCTCATCCCGGAGTCCGGGTCGATCCATGAGTTCACATTCTGGCCAAGCAGAGTAACTTCCCGGTATCCGCGCAGGCCGAGACCGAGCACCTCGTCGATGATGTCGGCTGCGGGGCGATAGATTTCGAGACCGCGAGTTTGGGGAACGATACAGAAGGAACAGTAGTTATTGCACCCCTCCATGATGGTGACGAAGGCCTTGACGAAGTCCTGACGTCTGGCGGCGGAGGCGTCGAAGTCCACCAGGTCGTCGGTGATGACCTGCGGCCCGGCGCCGTTCGCCAGGGTTTCCAATACCGACGGCAGCGCCCGAATGGCTCGTGTGCCCAGCACGAAGTCCACGCTCCCCTCACGCTCCAGAATCTGCGCGCCTCGTTGCTGGGCGATGCAGCCGGTCACGCCAATGGTGACGCTGCCGGGCAATGCGGGTGCGTCTGCCAGCCCGGTGCTGGTTTCTCTGTTCGCCCGGGCATCGGTACGCGACCCCTTGAGCCGGCGGAGACGCCCCAGCTCGGAGAAGAGCTTGTCTTCCGCCTTCTCGCGCACGCTGCAAGTGTTCACCAGGATGAGGTCGGCCTCCTCGGGCGCTGGCGCCGGCACGAAACCGAGCCTGTCGAGTTGGCCGGCGTAGATCTCGGAATCATGCACATTCATCTGGCAGCCGTAGGTGCTGATCCAGTAGCGGCCCTTGTTGGACGGAGGACGTGGCCGGCCGGATGGGAAACCCTTCGTTGCGTTGCTGGCTGGTTGCATGGTTTGTAGCTCGACGGCCAGGCGAAACGGAATGACGAATTATACCAGCCGCATGGCTTCGGCGATCTGCGCCACCGAGACCGCGCCAGGCCGGAGAATCCTATAGGGCTCCGTGGTCAGATCGAGCAAGGTAGAAGCCGCTCCGCCAGCCGTCCCTCCGCAATCGAGGACCGCAGCGAGCGCATGACCCAGGGCAGCCTCGACCTGCGAGACGGTGGTGGGTGGAGACTCACCGCTGCGGTTGGCCGATGTTCCCGTCAGCGGCACCTGGCAGCGCTCTACCAGCGCCCGGGCTAGCGGGTGAGAAGACACTCGCAGAGCGATCGTCTGCTGGTCGCTGGTGATCGCCGGCGCCAACCCGGGGGGCGCGCGCAGGACCACCGTCAATGGGCCCGGCCAAAAGGCTTCTGCCACCATTCGCAGCGACGCTGGCGTTGCGGCCGACCAGCGCTCAACCATCTCCACCGAGTCGGCAATCAACAACAGGGGTTTGTCTCTGGTGCGGCCTTTCAGTTTCAGAACCCGCTCGAGAGCTTGGCCATTACGCGGGTCGGCGCCCAGGGCATAGTAGGTCTCGGTAGGATAGGCAACGACCGCGCCCCCGAGGATCTCGGTGGCAGCGACATCGATGGCCCCCGCAGCATCCTCTCGCGCATCAAGGCGTCGCCCACGCATGGCCACCTCCCTCCTTGTACCTGCGACCGTGAGGCTGGCCCGCGGTACACTAGCTCGACCGGAAAAGCCGATGGTGCCGGTTCCCCTGCGCCTCCCCGCTCCACTGTCCGGAGTCCCAACATGGTATCCGACAAGACTCGCAAGCTGTTCGATGATCTCGGGCCGGGATCGCCCGGAGCTGCTGGCAGCCATGCGGGTGACCCGGCCACGCCTACGCAGGTGCCTATGGATGCGCCTCTGGCCGAAAGGTTGCGGCCGCTCTGCGCGGCCGAGTTCGTCGGCCAACAACACCTGATGGGCCAGGGCAAGTTGTTGTGGCGAATGATCGAAGGAGGTGAGGTGACCTCGATCATTCTGTGGGGGCCACCCGGAACGGGCAAGACCACCTTGGCCCGCCTCATCGCCAGCGCCTGTAAAGCCGATTTTGTCGCCCTATCGGCCGTTCTTTCCGGCGTCAAAGAGGTCCGGCGCGTCGCAGATGATGCCGCCCACCACCGTCAATACGGCCGACGCACGATACTGTTCATCGACGAGATCCACCGTTTCAACAAGGCCCAGCAAGATGCCTTCCTCCCCTACCTCGAGACCGGTGACCTGATCCTCATCGGCGCGACCACAGAGAATCCCTCCTTCGAGTTGGTCTCCCCGCTGCTGTCCCGTTGCAAAGTCCTGACCCTCGAGCCGCTCGACCATCCTTCGCTACTGAGCATCCTCCGTCGGGCCCTGGCGACGGCGACCCCACTCGGCCTCGGCGGATTGGGTCTGAGCATCTCCGAGAAGCTGCTCGACATCATGGCCACGTTCGCCGATGGTGACGCCCGGGTGGCGCTGAGCACGCTCGATTTAGCGGCGCAGATCACCCTCCAGAAAGCAGCTGCGGGTGACGGCGAGACGCTGATCACCGAGGCAGCGGTAACCGACGCGATGCAGCGCCGGGTGCTGCGTTACGACAAGGGGGGTGAAGAGCATTTCAACCTCGTCTCGGCGCTCCACAAGAGCGTGCGGAACAGCGATCCGGATGCTGCGCTCTACTGGCTCGCGCGCATGCTGGAGGGCGGCGAGGATCCGCTCTACATTGCCCGCCGCCTGGTGCGAATGGCCAGCGAGGACATCGGTTTGGCTGATCCGCAGGCTATGCCGATCGCCATGGCGGCCTTCCAGGCCGTCGGCGCCATCGGTCTACCGGAAGGGGCGTTGTCCCTGGCCGAGGCAGCCGTCTATTTGGCGCTGGCGCCAAAGAGCAACGCCGTCTACCGCGGTTACGCCCAGGCATGCGAGGACGTGGCCAAGACGGAAAACGCCCCTGTGCCCCTGCACCTACGGAATGCGCCCACCCGCCTGATGCGCGAGCTTGGCTACGGGCGTGGCTACCAATACGCCCATGCGACAGCGGAAGGCGTAGCATCGATGACCTGCCTCCCCGAGCAACTCC
>JBHHYG010000086.1:0-11423 GCA_046757445.1 Acidobacteriota bacterium | reverse complement strand
CGAGTATGGCTACGCCCTGCTCGACGCCGGCCGCTATCCGGAAGCGTTGCGCCAAATCGAGCGCTACGCGCAGCTGAATCCCGACGAGCCCAACCCCTACGACAGCCTCGCCGAGATCTACTTGGTGATGGGGCAACCCGAGGAGGCGTTCGAGAAGTATTCCAAGATCCTCGAGATCGACCCGCAATGGCCGGGGATCCACTACGGCCGTGCCATCGCGGCAGCGATGCTCGGGCGCTTCGACGAGGCCTTCACAGAGCTCGAGGCCTTCCGGCGCACGGCCGCACCACCGCTGGCTCCCAGTGCCTACCGTTTCGTCACCGCTGGCCTGCTCGCCAAGCTGGGCCGCTACGAGGAAGCGGGGCAGCTGCTAGCGCACGATCTCGACAACCTGGGTGGCACCGCCGCGGCGATCACGGAAACAAGCGATCGGTTGCTACAGATAGAGTTCGCCCTCGAAGAGGGCCGACTCGACGAGGCAGCGAAAGTCGCCGCCGCGGCGGTCCGGTCGGCGGAATCCATCTCCGATGGTTTCATCCGCTCGCACGCCAAGGTGGCGGCGTTGAGCTGGGCCGGCATCGCCCGCGCCCGCGCTGGCGATCGTAGCGCGGCCGGCGACTTCCTGGCCCGCGCCACGGCGGTGAGCGAAGCGCCAGGGGAAGTAGAAGGCTGGTGCCTCGGGTTGCTGCGGGGCGAGATCGCCCTCACTGAGGGCCGGCTCGACGAGGCCGGGGCCGTTTTCCAAGCCGCCGAGCCGGAGCTCAAGATGCCGTTCTCGATGACGCGCTACCAGCCAGCGCTGCTGTTCAACAGCTGCTGGCTGCGCGACGGCCGCGCTCGGGTGATGATCGAGCAGGGTGACATCAAGGGGGCGATCGCCGTCTACAAGCGGCTGCTGACGCCGGGCGTCGCCTCCAAGTACACCTCGGTCCTCGAGCCGCGTTACATCCTCGAGCTCGCCCGGCTGCTCGATCGGGCGGGCCAATCCGGCGAGGCACGCACACAGTACCTGCGCTTCGTGGAGCTATGAAAAGGCGCCGACCGCCGATACCAAGCCATGGTCGAAGAGGCACGGCAGCGGGCGGCGGAGCTGGGCGGATAACCAAACCCCTTCCACCTTCCCCTCGTGCCACCCCACCCGCACACGCACAGCCTCATGGAGCCTTGCGGGGTCCATGACTGCTTACTGCTTACCTTTGCTCGATCCGCAGCGGCTCCTTCTCGGGTAGGAGCTCGATGCCGGCTTCCTGCACCAGGCGGCGGAAGCTGGCGACATCCTCGACGAAGAGCTGGTTGAGATCGTCGAGGATGGCGGAAAGATCGGCCTCGGCCTGGCGGATGAAGTCCTGATCAGCGCTGGAAGGCGCTTCCCAGGAGCTGGTCAGCCGGCCGAGGGCGTTCTGAATCCTGGCCAACGAGTTGTCGGCGGCTGGAATGCCCTTGGTTCCGGGGGGCGTGCGTAACCGCTTCTCGAGCTCGTCCAGCTTCTTTTTCAGCCCGGGGCCGGCCTTCATGAGCTGGGCCTTTGGCGAAGGAGGCTCTCCTGATCCACCCTCCGCTGCCGCGGCTTGCTCACCTTCGGGCGCGGCCTGGCGCTCGCCGCCGCCCCTGGCAGCCATCATCGCCGCCAGGTCACCGCCCATACCAGGCATCTGGCCGCCGCCCGATTTTTTCAGGATGGTGTCGATATCGCCGCGGCTATCGACGATGCGGGTCACTGCCTCGGCGGCCGTCTCTTGTAGGTGGCCGACCTTCCGAATCGCTTCCCACTTGGCCTGCCGGTCGGCGGCCACGATGCTGGAGCGGGGATCGGGCTCGATGGTGACGGTACCGGTGGCCTCGTGGCCTTGATACGAGATCGTCACATTGTAGGTACCGGGGGGCACCTCGGGGCCCTGGTTGCCGAAGAAAGCGAAGAAGCCCCCGCCGCCGCCCGGCGCCTGCTTGAAGCCGTCGCGGCGGAAGTTCCAGACGGCGCGGTTGATACCCTTTTGGGCCGGCCCCTTGAAGGTACGCAGGTTGTTGCCGTTGCCGTTGCCGTCGCTGATCTTGATATCGAGCTGCGGTCCCTCGGGTGGCTGCGGCGCGCCGGGGATTCCCTGTAGAAAGGCCGGGATTCCCGCGCCGGCACCGGGTTCACCAGCTGCCTTGGCCTCGCCCTCCTCCGGCTCGATGCCCACCGCGTAGGTGATCATCGCCCCGCGGGCTTTGTTCTCGCCGACGAACTCCCCCGCCCCGGCGAAGAGGCCCCCGGGCGGGCTCAGCGAGCTGTACTGGTAGGTTGCCGGGATTTCGAACAGATGCAGCGGCTCGGCCAGCAGATCGGCGTTGAGGCCCCGCAGCGGCCGGATGTCGTCGACGATGAAGATGCCGCGGCCGTGGGTGGCGATCACCAGGTCGTGATCGCGCGGGTGCACCACCAGGTCCATGTAGGAGGCGGTGGGAAGCCCCTCGGTCCACTGCGTCCAGCTGTTGCCACCGTCGGTGGAAAAGTAGAGGGCGAACTCGGTGCCCAGGAAGAGCAGGTTCGGATCCACCGGATCCTGCTCGATGGAGAGCGCGTAGCCGCGGATCTTGTCGGTGACCAGGCTCCGCCAGTGCGCCCCGTAGTCCTCGGTACGGAAGATATAGGGCGTCCAGTCGGAGCGACGGTGGTTGTCGAGCACCACGAAGGCGCTGGCGGCATCGAACTTCGAGGCCTTCACGTGCGGAATCCAGGTGTTGGCCGGCACGCCCTTCAGGTTGGCCTCGACGCTGGTCCAGGAAGCGCCGGCGTCGCGGCTCACCTGCAAGCGGCCATCGTCGGTGCCCACCCAGATGGTGCCTTGCTGCACCGGGCTCGGAGCGATGGCGATGATGGTGGTGTAGTTCTCGGCGGCGGTCACGTCGACGGTGAGGCCGCCCGATTCCGCCTGTTGCTGCCACTCGGCGTTGTCGGTGGTGAGATCAGGGCTGATGATCGCCCAGGTGTCGCCCCGATCGGTGGACTTGTGCAGGTACTGGCTGCCGTAATAGATGGTGTTCGGGTCGAAGGGGTCGACCGCCAGGCCGGCGTTCCAGTTGAAACGCAACGGCTCGAAGCCGGCCACGGCGTCGTCGGGAGCCTGCTCGCCAGGGCCGATCTGGCGCGGCGGCGGCTGGATCGACTTCACCTGGCCGCTGGCCAGATCCCAGCGCACCAGCTCGCCCCCCTGGGCCATGGCGTAGCCGACCTCGCTGTCGCCCGGCACCACCTGGGTGTCGAAGCCGTCGCCGAAATCCAGCATCTGCCAGTGGAAGCTGCGGATGCCGCCGCCGAAGGGACCGAAGAAGCCCTCCCAGACAGCGCTCGGGCCACGCCAGGAGCCATTGTCCTGCAGCCCGCCGTAGACGTTGTAGGGAACCGCCATGTCGACGCCGATGTGGTAGAACTGCGCCAGCGGCAGACCGCGGACAAACTCCCAGGTCGCGCCGTGATCGTGGCTCAGGGCCGCGCCGCCGTCGTTGCCGTCGAGCATGAAATCGGCATCGTCGGGGTGGATCCAGAAGGTGTGGTGGTCGCCGTGGATGCCGGCGAAGGGGATCAACGGCTTGAAGCTCTTGCCGGCGTCGATCGACACCTGGACGATGCCGGCGACGTTATAGACGGTGTCGGGGTCCTTGGGATCGACGCGGATTTCACCGAAATAGAAGGGCCGCTGGGCGACGTCTGTTGCGGTATTGACGTTGTGCCAGCTCTGGCCGCCGTCGTCGGAGCGCAGCAAAGCGCTCTTCTCGGCCTCCACAAGCGCGTAGGCGATCTCGGGGTCGGAGCGGGAAAAAGCGACCCCCATCCTGCCGAGCTCGCCCTTCGGCAGACCCTCGGCGGCGGTGATTTGCTGCCAGGTATCGCCACCGTCCCAGGTGACGTACATCCCCGATCCCGGCCCGCCCGACTTGAAGAAGAACGGCCAGCGGCGAAACTCCCACATGCCGGCGATCAGGTGGTCGGGGTTGGCGGGATCCATGACCAGCTCGGTGGCGCCGGTGCGCTCATCGACGTAGAGGATCTTCTCCCAGCTGCGGCCACCGTCGGTGGTCTTGAAGACCCCGCGCTCTTCGTTCTCTCCCCCGGCCGGGCCGCGGGCGGCGTGGTAGGGGGTGTGGGGATCGGTGGGGTGCAAAACGACTCGGTGGATGTGCTCACTACCCTCGAGGCCGAGGTGCTCCCAGGTCTCGCCACCGTCGATCGTCTTGTAGATGCCGTTTCCGACGGAAATCGAGTTCCGCGGATTGCCCTCGCCGGTGCCCACCCAGACGATGTCGGGGTTGGCCTGGTTGATGGCCAGGGCGCCGATCGAGTGTACCGGCTGGTCATCGAAGATCGGCTTCCAATTCACACCGCCGTCGGTCGACTTCCACACCCCGCCGGTGGCGGCACCGACGTAGATGGTCTGCGGATCGTCGATGACCGCCTCGATCGATGTGACGCGGCCGCTCATGGCCGCCGGCCCGATCAGCCGCGGCTTCATGCCGTGCAGCAGGCTTTCGTCGATCTGTGCGGAGGCGGAGCCCACGAGAACCACCAACAGCAAAAGGGCTGAGAAAACTGTTTTCTGATATAGGGCTTCCAAACATCGGCGCACGATGCCTCCCGGGTTCTGGACCATAGGGCTGCTTCCTTCCGACTTTTGCCACATTCACAGATACCCTGCAATGCTGCAGCCGCACCTTCAGGAAACTCGCCTTCAAGGGGCTAACCCGCATCTCTCATCGGCCTGCTGCTACGGGCGCGGATAGGCCCTGGCCGGCCAGCAATCGGCATGCAATACAAGGGCGTGCGGAGCAGCCGGGGGCCGCGGAGGGTAAGGGCGAAGATCCCTTGACAAGCTGCTCGAGGCAGTCTATTCAGGGGTTCATCATCGAAAATCGGAAGGGGACCAAGCGCCCGTTTGACCTGGCAGCGCCGCCAGGTGGGGCTATTGGTTCCTTTTTTTCGTGGAAAGGAGGAGACCCGTGCCGGATAGCAACTGGGTTGCCCTAATCAGGGAATTGACAGGATTACTCGCCGCTCATGGGGTGTTCGCGCTGGTGGTGATCTTCGTCTTCTACCAGCAGTGGCGCGCCAAATGCAACATGAGAAGTGCAACGGACGCCGAGGAGCATCGGTATTTTCAGAAGGTTCACGCGTCCGTCGTCGTCGCCACCTACATACTGATCGCGATCTCCATTCCGATCTGGTTCTACGCCACCTTCTACTTCCAGAGAGAGACGATAAGGGAGGGAATGATCACTCAACTCACGAACCAGCCCGTGCATCCGAGTGCCGCCACCGACCCTCCATTGCTGATTCAGCAGATCACGCCAGAGCGCCCTGACGTGAAGTTCTACTACAACTTCGGGCAGCCGTCCCTTCAGGATGCCAAGTACAGGCTCGGCTGGGTCCTGCTGAGCCAGCCTGACGTACGGAACATCGTCTTCTATTTCCATCACCGATACGAACAGATACGAGCGGGGCAGCTACGGTCGCCGCTGGGTATCGCCGGATCTGATGGCTTACTGGCGACCGGGCGAACCCGGGATGGGCGGTCCAACAGGGATCATGACGATTTCACCAAGAGATTCAAGCTGCAACTGGACAAGCTCAACTACGAACCAGGTGCGCCGATTCAGCTGCTGTATAAAGAGGATCCTGAAGATCCGGTAAGGAAGGTTGGGAAGCTTCACTGGATCAACAGCGAAGGTGAATTGGAGCCCATTCCGTGGGGGGATGAAGAGCCGTCAGCCGATGCTGCGGCTGAGGCGGAACCGAGCGCGCGTCTGCTCTCCTGGTTCAGCAGCAGCGCTTTCGCAGCCCAGTCTGACCCGTACTTCCAGGCCGACGGAAGCTACGACCTCAACCTCGGTCGGATGCTGAGACAGCGGCTCGGCAGCACCGACTTCATCAGCCAAATGAGTGCACGCCGTATTCTCCTTCAGAGCGGCGCACGATCGTTCAAGTTCATTCGCGATAGCTTGAAGGCCCCTGCCGATAAAAGCTACGACCGGCAAACACTCCTTTACAACCTGCGCGGCGTTGTCGACGAGATCGAAACCAAGGGAA
Source organism: Acidobacteriota bacterium (assembly GCA_046757445.1). GTDB lineage: Bacteria > Acidobacteriota > UBA890 > UBA890 > UBA890 > JBHHYG01. The sequence continues at coordinate 5,362 of JBHHYG010000086.1, read as the reverse complement.
CCACCATACCCACCGATCTACACCTGGTTCTGGCGAGAACGCTCTACGGTGATGGTGACTACGCCACTGCGGCCCAGTATTTCGAGAAGGTTTCGGACCCGCTTGCCGACGGCGACGAATTCTATTTTCAGAAGGCGTACGCCTACAACGCTTCGGGTCAGCATGATAAGGCAATCAAGTACTATGAAAACTTCCTGGATCGCGTCACCGATCCCCGCCGCAGGGGTATCGCCTACAGCAACCTCGGCAACGTCTATCTCGACAGCGGTCGGTACGAGGAGTCGCTGGATCGTTACCGGCAAGCCATCGAACACCTTCCGCCAGCAGCCACCGGCAACAGGGCCATCGCGCACACCAACCTCGGACTCGCCCTCTACCAGCTCGATCGCTTTGCAGAGGCGGCCCGGCAGTACGAGATCGCCCTACCTCTGTACGGCGACGCCGACACACGCAACAAAGCCCGGACCCGCAGCAATCTGGGCGATGCTTACTATCGACTCGACAGGCTCGATGCTGCGGCCAGGCAGTACGAGAGCGCCTCACGCTTGTACCCCTACTTCTCGGCGCCCCACAACAACCTTGCCTACATGAACGCGCTCAGGGAAGTGAACCTAGAACAAGCCATCGAGCAGGTAGATCGTGCCCTGGAGATCGAGCCTGGCAACCCCAACTACCTGGATACGAAAGGTTGGGTCTTGTACAAGATGGGGAGGTACCAAGAGGCACTCCAACTGCTGGAGCAGGCCGCCAAGATGATTCCGGAGGGACAAGAGGCGGTCAGACAAGTGATCTTGGATCACTTGAAACTCGCCGCGGAAGCGGTGAGACGACCCCGGGAACGCAACTAGCCCGCATTTCTCAACGGTTTGCGTCGCGAGGGGGTGGGAAAGGGCGCGGGCGCAAGGCGCGCGCTGGGAGGGCACCGGAGACGTATTTGACAATACGTCGAGGAGCCCGAGCAAGCGCAACGCAGCGAGCGCGCCCATTGCCGCGCCCGCAGCAGCAAACCGTTGAGATATGCGGGCTAGCCCCGCCAGGGTTCACCACCAGGAAGCGTTCCGGGCCTCAGGCATACGGGGCCTCCAGCCCGCATTTCTCATCGCGCTCCTGCTGTGGACCCATCCACCCCTTCTTGACCAAGCGAGATGAGAAATGCGGGCTAGCACTATCCTCTCAACGGCCCGCGGCTGGCAGGCGCAATGGCGTACGCTCGCTTCACGACCCGTTGAGAAGCTCGGGCTAATGGGGCGTTTCGCTGCCCGTGCTTGCCGTGGAAGAAAGCGTCGCTAGACTAGTGAGAGGAACTTGTGAGGCGGGCGTGGCACGATGGGGCGGCGAGCCCCGAGGGCACAGTTGAAAGAACTGATCCGGCGAAGGCTGCTCGAGTTCCTGGAAGAGGACCTCGGCCGCGAGGACGTGACCAGCCGAGCGGTCATTGCCGCCGATCGTCAGGCGTCGGCACGCGTGGAAAGCCGGGCCGCGGGGATCGTCGCCGGCATCGAGGAGGCGCTGCTGCTGTGCGAGCTCGGGGGCTTGGCCGCCGAGGGCCTGAAGCAGGATGGCGAGGCGATCGACGCGAAGCAGGTGGTCTTGGGCACAGAGGGGTCGGCTCGCTCCATCCTCGGCATCGAGCGCACGCTGTTGAACCTGCTCAGCCACATGAGCGGCATCGCGACGCTGACCAAGCGGGCGGTGGCGGCAGTGGAGGGTAGCGGCGTCAGGATTGCGGCGACTCGCAAGACGCTACCGGGGCTGCGCTGGTTCGAGAAGCGGGCCGTCGAGATCGGCGGCGCTGACCCTCACCGGCGAGACTTGGCGGCGGCGGTGCTGATCAAGGATAATCATCTCGTAGTCGTCGGGGATGTGGCGGAGGCGGTTCGACGCGCCAGGCAGAAGGCGAGCTTCACCCAGCAAATCGAGGTCGAGGTGGAATCACGGCATCAGGCGCTGGCGGCTGCCGAGGCGGGAGCCGACATTCTGCTGCTGGACAACCTGGAGGCGGCGGAAATCGGCAGCGTGGTGGAAGCCCTCGAGCAAGCTGGCCTTCGAGAGCGGCTGCTGCTGGAAGCCTCGGGTGGCATCTCCATCGAGGCCCTTCCTCGCTACGCGAAGACCGGCGTCGATGTGATCTCGATGGGCGCTCTGACCGCCTCGGCCCCATTCCTCGACTACTCTCTGGAGATCAGCACAGCCTGAGCCGGTCAGACGACGGTCAGGAACCGAGGCTTCGACAGCACAATGACATCGTTGGTCGTGCAGCGCCGGCAGCTGAGTAGTGCGCGCAAGGAGGCAAGATGAGCGCGGTCCATGGACATGCATCCCCTATCACCGGCCCCGAGCCGAGCGAGAACACCGGCCCTGCCGCAGGCAGCCAAGCAGCCGCGAGCATGCCGGGGCGCGGTGTCTCCGGCAACGGCGCCGACTCGCCGAAGGGAGCAACCTCGGGAAACGGCGCCAGCGCGGGTGCTGACGAGATGGTGGAGGAGATCCTGCGCCTGAAGCAGGAGCAACAGGCCGTCATCCTGGCCCACAATTATCAGATCCCGGCCATCCAGGATCTGGCCGATTTCGTCGGCGATTCGCTAGGTCTGGCCCTCCAGGCGCAGAAGACCGATGCCGAGACGATCGTCTTCTGCGGCGTCCACTTCATGGCCGAGACCGCGGCCATTCTCTGTCCCGACAAGAAGGTCCTGATCCCCGACCTCGAGGCCGGCTGCTCGCTGGCGGCTTCCATCGACGTCGCCGGCCTGCGAGCCTGGAAGACCGAGCACCCGAATGCCGCGGTGGTGGTGTATGTGAACTGCAGCGCCGAGGTGAAGGCCGAGGCCGACTACTGCTGCACCTCGGCCAACGCCCTGAAGGTGATCGAGTCGATTCCCGAGGACAAGGAGATCCTATTCGCCCCCGACATGTTCCTGGGTGAGTACCTGCGCGAGAAGTCCGGGCGCGAGATCAAGGTGTGGATGGGAGAGTGCCACGTACATGCCGGCATCCGGCCGCAGCATATCGAGCGGATGTGGAAACAGCGCCCCGACGCCGAGCTGCTCATCCACCCGGAATGCGGCTGTGTCTCCTCGGTGATGTGGCATCTGGCCAAAGGCGACCTGCCCGTGGATCGCACGCGCATCCTTTCGACCAGCGGTATGGTCGAAAGCATCGCCTCCTCACCCGCCAAGGAGTTCCTGGTGGCCACCGAGACCGGCATCCTCCACCAGATGAGAAAGAGAAACCCAGAGAAGGTCTTCCTGCCGGTCAAGCGGGACGCCGAGTGCATCTACATGAAGATGATCACCCTGCAGAACCTCTTGCGCACCCTGCGTGAGGGCGTCTACGAGGTCACCTTGCCGCCCCAGATCCTGCAACGGGCCCGTCTGTCGATCGAAAGGATGGTGGCCATTACCTGAAGGGAGAAGAGCCGCTCCGCCGCCATCCGGGAGCGCCATCGGTCGACTCGAGGGCGGAGTGAAGATGGTGGCCACCGAGACGCGGATCACAATAGACTCTTCGTCTCTCGTCGCCACAACAAATGCCGAAGCAGCGGCAGGATTCCAACGAGAGGTGGTCGATGAAGTTGCGCCATGCGAGCATCGGTTTGTTGCTACTTGCCTGTCTGCTCATCAGCGGGCCAGGCGCAGGCATCCGTGCCGCTACGCTGCAAGCGCCTCTAACCCTGTCGCCGCAAACGAGCACAAGCGAGCTACCGCCGCAGGATCCACTGATCAGCTTCGACAAGTACCATAGCGTCGGCGAGATCGAAGCTTACCTGGGGGCGATCACCAGCCGCTATTCCCACCTCGCCACCCTGCTGGAGATCGGCAAGAGCCGCGCCGGACGCCGCATCCTGGCCGTCGAGATCAACAACCCCGACACCGGCCCGGCAGACGAGAAGGCGGGCTTCTACGTCGATGGCAACATCCACGGCGGCGAGGTGCTCGGTGGCGAGGGAGCCCTCTATTTCATCGACGCCCTGCTGAGCCGTTACGGCGACGACCCCGACATCACCTCGCTCATCGACAGCCGGGCCTTCTACGTCGTCCCCATCGTCAATCCCGACGGCCGCGCCATCTCCGTCGACACCCCCGAGAACCACCGCTGGAACATCCGGCCAGTGGACGAAGACGGCGACGGCCTCGTCGACGAGGACCCACCCGAGGATCTCGACGGCGACGGCCGCATCCTACAAATGCGCGCCCCCGACCCTGACGGCCGGTGGAAAATCTCCGCTGAAGACTCGCGCAGGATGATCCGCAGGGGCCGGGGCGAGAGCGGCGGCACCTCCTATCGTCTCCTGACCGAGGGCATCGACAACGACGGTGACGGCAGATTCAACGAGGACCGCCTCGGCGGCGTCGATCTGAACCGCAACTTCCCGGCCAACTGGAGCGCCGCCCAGTTCGCCTCCGGCCCCTATCCGCTCTCCGAGCCCGAGACCCATGCGCTGGTGGAATACATCACCTCGCGGCCCAACATCGCCGCCATCCATACCTTTCACACCAGCGGCGGGCTGCTGCTGCGCTTCCCTACGCTGGCCGATCAGGACTGGGATTTCCCGCAGTCCGACCTCGAGGACTACCGGGACATCGCCGAGGACGGCGCTGCGATCACCGGCTACGCCAACTACGCCTATGAGAAGAAAACCATCGTCGACCTGATGAGCCCAGGCCACGGGGTCTTCAACGACTGGGGCTCGAAGGAATTCGGGGTGCTGGCGATGACCACCGAGATGTGGGCGCACGCCTTCGGCGAGGATCAGGAGGCGCTGTTTGCCTGGAACGACGAGGTCCTCGGCGGGCGCGGCTTCGTCGATTGGTACCCGTTCGATCACCCGGCTCTGGGCCGCGTCGAGCTGGGCGGCTGGGATCGTTGGTCGCTGGTCAGCCCCCCCGAGGAAATGATCGCCGCCGAGCTGGAGCGCAACTTCCGCTGGGTGCTGACCTTCGCCCAAAAGCTGCCACGGGTCGAGATCCTCAGCGCCACTGCCTCTGCCGTCGCCTCCGACTCCGGCCTCGTCGAGATCCGGGCCACCGCCGCCAACACCGGCTGGATGCCCACCGCCACCGCCCAGGCCTCCGAGGTGCTGAAGATCGCCCAGCCCGTGCGGGTGCGGCTGTCGCTGGTCAACGCCGAGATCGTCGATGGCCAGCCGCAGCGCTCCCTCGGCGTGCTGCCCGGCGCCCGGCAGCAAGGTCCCTCAGAGAGGGAGCTGGCCTGGCGTGTGCGCGTCGTCGATGCGGCGAAGGCGGCGAGCGCCGAGATCATCGTCACCTCCGAGAAGGCGGGGACAGCACGCAAGCGCATCGAGCTCGGCTCCTGAAAGGTCCCGGCTGGCGCCTCCCATCGCCGCCTGCGCACCGCACAGCCA
>JBHHYG010000085.1:0-11464 GCA_046757445.1 Acidobacteriota bacterium | reverse complement strand
CGCCCTGGAGATCGCGCATCGAGCGGGCGGCCTGGTGCTGGCGGCCACCGACCGAGGCCTCTACCTGGCGCGGCCGGAAAGCCTGGGAACACCCGACGCCTCGGCCAAGCCGTTCGACGGCGAAGCGAACCCCGGGTGGAAACCCGTCTGGCGAGGCGGCGAGCTTGACGCTCTGGCCGTGGAAGGGGATCAGTACCTCGCCATCGGGCCCCGCCGGGTCGTACGGGGAAGCTTGGGTGGCCGACTCGCGGCTGTTGCTCCCTCGACGGCCGGGCCGCCGGCGATGGAACCCCTGGTTGCCGAGGGCCTGCCGTCACGAGTGGCCGCGATCGCTCTCGATCATCGCGATCCCCGTGTTGCCTACGCCGTCGCCGGCCACAGGGTGTTCCGAAGCGGCGATGGCGGGGCTCATTGGCAGTCGTTGCCGCTGCCCTGGCCGGCAGCGGATCTGCGGGCGGTGGCCCTCGATCCCTCCAACCCCGACCAGGTGTTGGCCTTGGATTATCGCGGCGCCCTGTACCGCGGGCACGGCAACGGACAGTACTGGTTGATCCTGGACCAGGATCGCGACTTGCAGCGAGCCTGGAAGCTCCGCGTCAGCCCGCAGGCACCTGGTCTGGCGCTGGTCGCCACACAAGGACAAGGACTGCGTGTGGTGACCCTGAACCCGGGAGACGGCGGCGCACGAGCAACCGGGGCCACGAGCTCCAGGAGCCGAGAGCGATGAACGCCGGCGACAGCGCTGACGAAAAGAGATACATTAGGGGAAACCTGCGTCCTTCAAGGAGGAAATGATGAAGATACGCTCCATGGTCGTGGCAACTCTGGTCCTTGCTCTGTCGGTCACCCTGGTCACCCCGGCGCTCGCGCAGACGGAGATCAGCGTCAAGAATCCCGCGTTCTCCTGGACCGGGAAATCAGGCCAGCAGGCCAATTACAGCTGGTCAGCCATCGTTGACAATCCCAGTGGCAAGAAGCTCAACGTGCGTGTCACCATCGAGCTCCTCGACAATTCCGGCAGTGTAGTCGGTAGCGACAGCAGAGAGGTCCTGGTGCCCAAGCGAGACCAGGCTAACCTCGATGTAACCGCCAACCTCGCGTTCGCGGACGCCAAGAGGGCCAGCCAGTACCGCATCGTGCTGTCGCAAATCGAGTAGCCCGGAAAACGTAACCTGCCGGGACTCGACCCCTGCGTAGCGGGACCGGGCTCGGCGATCACATCCCCTGCTATAGCAGGCTGCTAGCCCGCATTTCTCAACGGGCCGTGAAGCGAGCGGGCGAGAAATGCGGGCTAGAGGGCGCCCGCAGCTCGGAGGATCGGGCCGGCCGGCGCCCTTTGAATCATGGACTTCAAGGACACACTCAACCTTCCCCGCACGGAATTCCCCATGCGCGCCCGGTTGCCCGCTCGGGAACCGGAGATCCTCGCTCGCTGGAACCAGGCGGATCTTTACCGGCAGATTCGGCGCGCCCGTCGCGGCCAGCCCGTCTTCTTGCTCCACGACGGTCCTCCCTACGCCAACGGCCATCTCCATCTCGGTACGGCGATGAACAAGATCCTCAAGGACCTCGTCGTGCGCAGCCGCGCAATGGCCGGTTACGACGTCCCTTTCGTACCCGGATGGGACTGTCACGGTATGCCCATCGAGCTGCAGGTGACGCGCCGGATGAGAAAAGAAAATGATCCCGCTGAGGGTGATCTGCTGGAAGTCCGCCGCCGCTGCGCAGAGTACGCCGCCCGCTTCGTCGACGTGCAGCGCGATGAGTTCAAGCGCCTGGGAGGACTGGCGGCCTGGCAGGATCCCTACCTCACCATGCAGCCGGCCTACGAGGCGGCGGTGCTGGAGACCTTCCGCGACCTGGTCGGGGCCGGCTACGTCTATAACGGCCTGCGATCGATTCACTGGTGTGCCGACTGCCAGACCGCCCTGGCCGAGGCCGAAGTCGAGTATGCCGAGCGCACCAGCCCGTGGATCTATGTTCGCTTCCCTTTGGTCGGAGACGAGAAGGCTTCCCGGCTCCTCAACCAACATTTGCCAGAAGGTAATTCACCCGAGGATGTCGGCGTCGTCATATGGACCACCACACCCTGGACCATCCCCGCAAACCTGGCGATCGCCGCCCACCCCGAGCTCGAGTATGTGCTGGTGTCGACCGGTGGCGACGGGCCGACCAGCGCCGGGGTCGCCCCGGCACGCGATCTGCTGCTGCTCGCTGCCGGTCTCATGAAGGAGGCGCTCGGCGAGATGGGCTATCCGGAAGGGGCCTGGGAAGAGATCGCCCGCTTCCGCGGCAGCGCGCTGGAGGGACTCACCTACCGGCACGTTCTCTATGAGCGCACCAGCCCCATGGTCCTCGCCGATCATGTAACCCTGGAGCAAGGAACCGGCCTGGTACATACCGCACCGGGGCATGGCCACGAGGACTTCGAGCTCGGACGTGCCTACAACCTCGACGTACTCTGCCCGGTGGACGAGGCGGGTATCTTCGACGAGCAAGCCGGAGAGTTCGCCGGCCAGCAAGTGTTCGATGCCAACCCGGAGATCATCAGGGCCTTGCAGCGAGAGTCGGCGCTGGCGGCGCAGGGCACGCTGCAGCATTCCTACCCCCGTTGCTGGCGCTGCAAGTCACCGCTCATCTACAGGGCGACGAGGCAGTGGTTTCTCGATGTCGATGTCAAGGAGCTGCGCACACGGTTGCTACGGACCATCCGAGAGGAAGTCCACTGGTTGCCGGATTGGGGGATGGAGCGCATCGGCGGAATGGTGGAGCGGAGGCCCGACTGGTGCCTGTCACGCCAGCGCGCCTGGGGTGTGCCGATCCCGGCACTGCGGTGCGGTGGGTGCGACACGTTGCGGCTCGATCCCGAGGTTATCCAGGCGACCATCGAGATCGTCGGCAAGAAAGGAAGCGACGCCTGGTTCGAGCTCCCTCTCGAGGCATTTCTTCCGCCTACCATCCGTTGCCAGAAATGTGGCGGCAGCGAGTTCCACAAGCAGTACGACATCTTCGATGTCTGGTTCGAGTCCGGGGTCAGTCACCGGGCGGTGCTCTCCTCGGGCGACTTCGACGACCAGCGCTGGCCGGCCGATCTCTACCTCGAAGGCCACGACCAGCACAGAGGATGGTTCCAGGTCTCCCTGATTACCGCTGTGGCAACCGCCGAGGCCGCTCCTTACCGGGCCGTCGTCACCCATGGATTCATTATCGACGACAAGGGTCGCAAGATGTCGAAGTCGCTGGGCAATGTGGTGGATCCACAGCAGATCGTGGAGAAGTACGGAGCCGATATTCTGCGCCTCTACTTCGCCTCGGTGGACTACACACGCGATACCCCCTTCGCCGAGAAGTTGCTCGATCCCGTTGTCGAGAGCTATCGGAAGATTCGCAACACCCTCCGCTTCCTGCTGGCAAATCTGAACGAATTCGATTTCAGCAAAGATCAGGTGGAACCGGATCGATGGCAACCCATCGACCGTTGGTTGATGGCACAGGCGGCGGTGCTGGGTGATCAGGTCAGCGAGGCGTACGAGGCATTTCGCTTCCATCGGGCCGTGCACCGGCTACACAAGTTCTGCACGGTAACCTTGTCGGCCATCTACCTGGACATCATCAAGGACCGGCTCTATTGCTCGGCGGCCGATGACCCACAACGCCGCTCGGCCCAGACGGTCATCCATCTGATCGCCGGTGCTTTGATGCAATGGCTGGCACCGGTGCTGCCCTTCACCAGCGAGGAGGCGTGGCAGCACCTGCCCGGCCACCCCGACGAAAGCCTTCATCTGGCGACCTTTCCCGACCTCTCCAGCTATTTCCTGCCGGCCGAGGAAACGCAGGCCCTGGACTTGCTCATCGACTTACGCGCCGACGTGCTGGCGGCGATGGAACGGGTGCGAGCGCAGGGCATGATCGGCGACAGCCTCGAGGCGGCCGTTTCCCTGCGGCCATGCAAGCCAGAGGTGACGGAGTTGCTCCAGCAACACGCGCATTGGCTGGCGGAGCTGTTCATCGTCTCCCGGGTCGTTTTGCGTGATGCCGGTGAGTCGGCGGCCCCCGACGGGGCGCCCTGGGAGATCGACATCAGTCGCGCCGAGGGGAGCAAGTGTGAGCGCTGCTGGAACTACAAGGCGTCGGTCGGTGCATCGGCCGACTTCCCGACGCTATGCGAGCGGTGCACTAACGTACTCGAATCCCTTCCTACCGCAGAGCCGGCCTGAGGAGGGAGGGCGTGCACCGAGGCCTCCTGGGAAGGTACACTTGAAAGCGATCCGTGCGAATGACACAGGGGCGAACCCGACAGGGCCATGCGTGACCGAATATCCGTGTTGCTGATCGCCGCGGCCATCCTACTGGCCGACCAAGCGAGCAAATGGCTGCTGGCAGCTTCCCTGTCGCTGAACGCTCGATTCTCTCTGCTCGACGGGGTATTGGCTCTCAACCACGTGCGCAACCGCGGCGCCGCCTTCGGTCTGTTTGCGGACGTACCCTCACCCATGCTCCGCTGGGTCCTGGTGGTTGTCTCGGTAGGCGCAGTGGCCCTAATCTGGGCCTATGCACGTGAGGATTGGCATCAGCCCGGCATCGTCATCGCCTTCGGCGCAATTCTCGGTGGCGCGCTGGGTAACCTTGTGGATCGACTACGCCTCGGCTACGTGATCGATTTCGTTGACGTCCATTGGGGACCCTACCACTGGCCGTCTTTCAACCTTGCCGACACAGCGATCACCCTGGGAGCGATAACCTTGTTTTTGACCATGGCTGGGCAACACCACGAAGAGGCAGGGTCGCCGCACCTGGGAGAGGGGTTGGTGTCGGTGCAGGAGTATCCCGGCACCGAGGCCACGGCCGGCTCGCCGCAGGCCGTCAACCGTGGGGCGGCTGAAGACTCCGCCGAACCGACGTAGACTCGAGAGAAATCAGCTAGCGAGGATCCATGTTCCCAATCCTGTTTCAACTACCTCTACCCTGGATCGGCCCGGTCACCATCCACTCCTACGGAGTGTTGTTGGTGGTTTCCTTCATGGTTTCCATCTTCGTCGCCCGGCGTTTGGCGCATCGAGAAGGGCTTGACCCCGACCGGGTGGTCGACGCCGGCGTCTATGCCATCCTCGCGGCGCTGGCGGGGGCGAAGTTGCTGCTGCTGATCGTCGACTGGGAGTTTTATTCACGCCAGTTCCGCACCTTGGTGACCGAGGGTGGTGGCGGCGTCGGCCAGGCCCTGGCACCGTATCTCGGCGGGGCCGCCGCCTACATCGGTGCACTGGCACGCATGGGGCTGAGCCTGCTGCAGGCCGGAGGAGTCTTCTACGGTGGTTTCTTTGCTGCCGTCTTGATGGCGCTGTGGTATCTGCTCCACTACCAGATTCCGCTATGGAAGGCGGCCGACACAGCGGCCCCGGCCGTGGCCATCGGGCACAGCATCGGGCGGGTGGGCTGCTTTGCGGCAGGCTGCTGTTATGGCGCCCCTACCGACCTGCCCTGGGGAGTCACCTTCACCGACACCTACAGCGGCACGCTGGTGGGTGTACCCTTGAACATCGCCCTGCATCCGACTCAACTTTACGGGGCCACCACCAATTTTCTCCTGTTCGTGGGACTGCTGTGGTTTTACAAGCGTAAGAAGTTCGATGGCCAGGTTTTCTGGGTTTACGTCCTCACCTACGCCGTATTGCGCTTTTTCCTCGAGTTCCTGCGCGCTGACCCCCGTGGCAGCGTTTTCAACGGCGCCCTCTCGACTTCCCAGTTCGTCGGCATCCTCGCCGCTACTCTCGCCCTCGGCATGATGGCCCGCCTTCACCATCGCCAGGAGACCATGGAACCGGCCGAAAGCCCTTCTTGAGCGGTGTCGTCGAAACAGGCAGTTCTCGTCATCGACATGCTGAACGATTTCATCACCGGCGAGCTCAAGTGCGAGCGCGCCGGGAAGATCGTTCCCGTCCTCCAGCGTTTGCTGGCCGCCGCCCGTGCCGCCGGCGTACCGGTGACCTACTGCTGCGACGCCCACCTGCCAGCCGATTTCGAGCTGCGCGTATGGGGGCAGCACGCCATGGCCGACACGCCGGGAGCCGAGGTAATCCCGGAGCTCAAACCGCAGGCCGGAGACTACCGGCTGCCCAAGCGCACCTATTCCGCTTTCCACGAGACCGGTCTCGAGGCGCTGCTCCGGGGCCTCGATGTGGACACCGTCCTGGTTACCGGCATTCACACCAACATCTGCGACCGCCATACCTGTGCCGATGCTTTCTTCCGCGGCTTCAAGATCATCGTCGTCACTGATGGCACCGAGGCCTTCACCGCCGTGGAGCAGGAAGCAGGGCTTGCATACCTCGAGAAGATGTACGGTGCCACGTTGATGAGCACCGACAATCTGCTGGCCGAGTGGCGGGAAGCGTCAACAATGGCCGCCGAATGATCGGTCAGGCCGCCGGTACGTGCACCCACCCATAGGGCAGGACGGCAGCGGTGACGCCAACCGGGCACACCTCAGCCTGGTGATTCCCGAAGAGGCTTCCGGCGAACGACTCGACCGTGTATTGGCGGAGCTTCTGCCCGACCTGTCGCGCTCGCAGATCCAGAGACTGATCGCCGCGCGCGAGGTCATGGTGGATGGCAAGCCGGCGGGCAAGGCCAGCCAGGTTGCGGAGACAGGCCAGAGGATCACGCTTCCGAATCCGCCCGTGCGGGCGCCCACCGCACCAAGACCACAGGCGATCCCAATCGACATCCTCTACGAGGACGATCAGATCGTCGCCGTCGACAAGCCGTCGGGCTTGCTCGTACATGCCGGCGCCGGCCACAGCCAGGGAACTCTCGTCAACGCCTTACTGCACCACTACGCGGATGGGCTATCGAGCCTCGGCGGTGTGGAGCGGCCGGGCATCGTTCACCGACTCGACAAGGGCACCTCGGGAGTCATCGTAGCGGCTCGCTCCGATGAAGCGCACCGTGCCCTATCGAGGCAGTTCGCCGATCGAACGGTGGAGAAGGAGTACGACGCCTTCGTTTACGGGACCCCCTCCCAGACCGAGGGCACCATAGACCTCGCCCTGGGCAGAGACCGCAGGGATCGAACCAGGATGTCGCCCGATACCGACCGGCCGCGGCAGGCCCTGAGCCGCTGGAAGCTGCAAGAAGAGCTGCGCGGTTTCTCGCTGCTGCTGGTGTGCCCACACAGCGGCCGCACCCACCAGGTGCGGGCCCACCTCACCGCCATCGGCCACCCGTGCATCGGCGATGCCAGATACTCCGGACCGCAGTGGAAGGGGGTGCCCGCCGGGTGGCTGCGTGACGCGATGCGGAAGTTCCCCCGACCAGCCCTGCACGCTCGGCGTCTGGCAATCGACCATCCCACCACCGGTGAGCGCATGGAATTCTCCGCCCCCATGCCCGACGACCTGCGAGGGTTGCTGGCCCTCCTGCGAGGATGGCGAGACGGCAAGCGCTGAAAGCCCGAAGCTCTCAACGGCTCGCGGCTGAGAACTTCGGGCTAGGGCGGCCGGTGCCTGGCGCGGTTGCCGAGAGCTTGTTACGATCGCCGAGAAAGGGAGGCCATGGCAAAAGTCAGCACTGCGGATCTACGCAATGTCGCTGTGGTCGGGCACGGCGACACCGGCAAGACGACGTTGGTATCCGCCTGCCTGTTCGTCGCCGGTGCCGTCAACCGAATGGGCCTGGTTGACCAGGGAACCGCGGTCACGGACTACGACCCGGAGGAGATCGATCGTCAGATTTCCATTCAATCTACGCTCGCGAACTGCCAGTGGGACAGCAAGCGAATCACCTTCGTCGACACCCCCGGCTATAGCGTCTTTCGGCCCGATACGAAGGCGTCCGTAAGAGTGGCCGACAGCGTCGCCCTGGTGGTGGACGCGGTCTCTGGCCCGCAGGTGATGACCGGCACCACTTGGAAATACGCCAAGGATCAGATGGTGCCAACGGTCTTCGTCATCAACCGTCTCGACCGCGAGCGTGCCTCTTTCGGCCGAAGCCTCGAGGCGATCGTCGAGCGCTACGGGCGCGAGGCCGTCGCCTTGCAGATTCCGATCGGTGCCGAGCACGACTTTGCCGGCGTCATCGATCTGGTGGCAATGAAGGCCTATCGGTACGAAAAGGATGGATCAGGTAAGGGCGCGGCCGAAGAGATCCCAGAGGAGCTCAAGGAGGAGGCGGAGAGTCGGCGTGAGGCGCTGGTGGAAATGGTGGCCGAGGGTAATGAGGAGCTGATGGAGGCTTTTTTCGAGGAAGGCACGCTGAGCCCGGAGCAGCTCAACGATGGCATTCGCCAGGCGGTCACCCGGCGGTTGCTCTTTCCCGTGCTCTGCGCCTCGGTGCTTCACAACCTCGGCACCGATCAGCTGCTCAACACCTTTTCCCGCTACCTACCCGCGCCATCCGAGCGCGGCGAATTCCACGGCAAGAACCCCGCCGACGACAGCGAGGTCACTGCCGCCGTAGATCCCAACGGCCCTTTCACGGCGCTGGTATTCAAGACCCTCGCAGACCCCTACGCCGGGCGCATCTCGCTGATGAAGGTCTTCTCCGGCAAGGCGAGCGCCGATGCACCGATGTACAACCCTCGCACCGGTCACAACGAGAAGCTCAGCAACCTGAGCCTGGTGCAGGGGAAGCAGTATGAGCCGACCTCCGAGGTTGTGGCTGGGCAACTCTGCGCCGTCGCCAAGCTCAAGGACATCCAGACCGGCGATACGCTGTGCACCAAGTCCGCCCCCATCCTCGTCGAGCACGTGCAGTTTCCGCGGGCAGCAATCTCCTTTGCTGTCGAGCCGGAGAGCAAGGGCGACGAGGAGAAGATAAGCCAGTCCTTGGCGCGCTTGGTCGAGGAAGACCCTACCCTCAAAGTCAGCCGAGACCCCCAGACCCACGAGCTATTACTCTCCGGCCTCGGTCAGCTTCATGTCGAGGTCACCGTCGCCAAGCTCGCCAAGCGCTTCGGCGTCAAGACAAGACTGAAGCCGCCGACGGTTCCGTATCGCGAGACCGTTCGCAAGACTGCCCGGGCAGAGGGCCGACACAAGAAACAAAGCGGCGGTCGTGGCCAGTTTGGCGTCTGTACCATCGAGATCAGCCCCAAGGAACATGGTGAGGGATTCGAGTTCGAGGACAAGATCTTCGGCGGTTCCATCCCGCAGCAATTCCGGCCCGCTGTCGAGAAGGGCGTCGTCGCGGCTGCACAGCACGGTGTGTTGGCTGGCTACCCGATGGTCGACTTCAAGGTCACCCTGCTGGACGGCAAGCACCACGCCGTCGACTCCTCGGAGATCGCCTTCAAGATCGCCGGCTCGCTGGCCTTCAAGGCCGCCGCGGCGGAGGCCAACCCGGTTCTGCTCGAGCCGGTCATGGACCTGGAAATCAGCGTCCCCGGGGACAGCATGGGTGATGTCATGGGTGACCTCAACAGCCGTCGGGGCCGCGTTCAGGGGGTAGAACCCAGTGGCGAGGTGCAAATCATCCGCGCTCAGGTGCCGCTCTCGGGGGTCCTTACCTATGCCCCCGACCTCAACTCCCTCACCGGTGGCAGAGGCAGCTACACCATGGAGTTCTCCCACTACGACGAGGTGCCGGCGCATGTTTCCCAGAAGGTCATCGACCGCGCCCGCAAGGGAGAGGACGCCGGCGCGACTTAGCCCGATGAGAAATGCGGGCTAGCAGAATCTCCGACGAAGACGAGACGACCGGCCTGGAGAAGAAATCGTCCATCGCCTGGCGGCCTGATCGACCGGCCCTGCGGCCCACCATCTGGGCGACTCATGGTGCCGTCACCTCGGGCCACCCGCTCGCCACCCAAGCCGGCCTGCGCGTGCTGCAAGCTGGCGGCAACGCCATGGATGCCGCCATCACCATGGCCGCGGTTCTCGCCGTCGTGCGTCCGCACATGAACGGCCTCGGAGGCGACGCCTTCGCCATCTTCTACGATGCCGTCACCGACGAGCTGGTGGGCCTCAACGCCAGCGGCCGGAGCGCCGCCACCGCTACGCCCGAGGCATTCGCCGAACTCGGTCTCCGGAAGGTCCCTCGTCGGGGGCCCCTGAGCGTGACGGTACCCGGGGCGGTCAGCGGTTGGGCCGCGACGCTGGAACGCTTCGGCACCCTGTCGCTCGCGCAGGCGCTGGGCCCGGCGATCGACTACGCGACGGCGGGCTTCCCAGTGAGCGCCAAGCTGCACCAGGACATCGCGTCTGAGCAGCAACTGCTGGCACAGGATGCTCGTGCCGCTGGGATCTTCTTGTGCCAAGGCCAGGCCCCGCCGGTCGGCACCCTACTTCGCCAGCCCGGGCTCGCCGCCTCCCTCGAGATGGTCGCCGACCAAGGCCCCAGTGCCCTCTACGGAGGCGCCATCGGCCAGGCCATCGTCGACAGGCTGGATGCGGTGGGGGGACTTCTGTGCCTCGAAGACATGGTCGCCCACCAGGCCGACTGGGTGGAACCGCTGCAGACCGACTACGAGAATGTCGACGTCGCGGTACTGCCACCGAACTCGCAGGGCATGGCGCTGTTGCTGGAGCTGAATCTCGCCGCTCAGTTCGATATCGCGGCCATGGGCATCGACAGCGCCGAGACCGTCCATCACATGGTGGAGATCGTCAAGCTGGCCTTCCGGGAGCGTGACCGCCACGTCACCGACGCCGATTTCCACCGCGCTCCGCTCGAGCGGCTGCTGTCGGAGGAGTATGCCGCCAGACTGGCGGCGACATTGGACCCTGACCATGCCTCGACGGAGGTCGCCAACGGCGCCAGCGCCATCCGACGAGCCGACACCGTTTACCTTGCCGCCTTTGACTCCGCCGGCAACATGGTGTCGTGGATCCAGAGCCTGTACATGTCGTTCGGCTCCGGGGTGATTGCTGGCGATACCGGCATCGTCTTACAGAATCGCGGCGCCCTCTTTTCACTCGATACCGGCGACATCAACGTGGTGGCGCCTCGTAAGCGCACGTATCACACGCTCAGCCCGGCCATGGTGCTGCGCGACAGGCGACCCTGGATGGCCATCGGCACGCCCGGTGGTGACTCGCAGACACAGACTATCCTGCAGGTTCTTCTTCGCCTGCTGTCCAGCGATCTCGACCCCCAAGCGGCGGTGGAGGCGCCCCGCTGGCGTCTGCAGCCGACCGGCGAGCTGCTCATCGAAGACGCCTTCGCCGACGAGGTGTGCCGGCGACTCGGGGAGCTGGGGCATCGCCTGCGCGTCCTGCCCACAGCGAGGCTGGAGAGCTTCGGCGGCCTGCAGCTCATCCGGGTGGAAAACAACTCCATCGCCGCCGCCGCTGACAGCCGGCGCGAGGCAACCGCCCTCGGCTGGTAAAGGCGGCGGTGTGGTTGACCCACTGCCTCTCCCGGGGACCGGCGCAGGTCACAACATCTGCAGCCGCGAGGCGTTGGGAAGCTCCGGCTAGCCTGCATTTCTCAACGGTTTTCGTCGCGAGGGCGTGGGAAAGGGTGCGGG
>JBHHYG010000084.1:0-11466 GCA_046757445.1 Acidobacteriota bacterium | reverse complement strand
TGAGCGCCGGCAACTCCGAGCTGCCCGCGATATCGACGCTCAACCCCGAGGAGACGGTCAGCGGCACCGGAAAGGAGCCCGGTTGCCAGCGCGCCAGGGTGGCTCCCGCCAGAGGATCGAAGCCGAGGGTCAGGGGAACATAGGCAGAGGCCGGGGTGACCAGCAGCAGCACCATGGCCGCGGCCAGCAACGTTGCCCACCTGCGGCGGCTGCTCACTGGCCGATCTCCGAAGCATCCCCGACCAGCTCCGAGATCGACCGCGGCCCATCGCCGAGGGCGTAGGGGCCAGGCCGCAGTGCTACAAGCTCGGCCCCGGCGGCGGAGCTCGGGTAGACCACCATCGCCGGCGGCGGGCTCACGGGAGCCGACGGATCCAAACGCCACACCCCCTGGAACATCCCCACCGGCCTGTAGCTCTTCCCCCGGGCGTACAGGAACACCAGCACCCGCTCACCGGCGGTGAAGGTGGGTGCTCCCCGGACCATCATGCGCCGGTCGCCGAGCTGCCCGCCGGCGACGCGTACCCGCAGCCTGCCCCTTTTCGGGCCCCGGAACGAATGCTCGATGCTGAGGATCGCCTCTGTCTCGATCCTACCGCCGCTCCGAAGACCCCGGGTCCTGACCACCCGGGCAATCGAGATGATCTTGGCCCCCTCCTGCAAGCGCTCCAGTGACAAGCGCTCCAATACGCTACCGCTGGCGGGAACCGCCTGGATGATGCCGAGAACCAACAACGAGCTAGCCAGCGCCAGTGCTCGAGGCCGCGAATCCCTGATCGGCGCGCCCGGTGGGCCCTCAGCCATCCTGTTGGCTCCCGTAATAGCCGGGCTTGGTACGCGCTTTACCTCGTCGTGTACGAACCTCAATCTCACGCCACTCTCCTGGTTGTGGCGGATTGTCTGGCCGGTACGCGAGCGCGTACTGGCTGCGCAACTCCGCCGCGATCTGTGCATATGCATCGATCAGCTCCCCCAAAGAGCTGAGTAGAATCGTCCGGCCGCCGGTGCCATCAGAATAGGCCCGCAGCGTCACCTCGCCGCGGTTCATGCTGTCGAAACCACCCCGGCCCGGACCTGGCAGGGTGCCCGCGGTCTCAAAGATACCGATCGTGTAGAGCCGAGTGTCCTGGCGGCGGGCGTACTCTACCGCCTGTCCCTCGGTGACCGACTGGACGGTATCAAAACCGTCGGACAGGATCACCAGAGCGCGGCGTTCCGGCTGTTCCACCAGGATATCCGACCCTTCCACGATAGCCAGGTTCAGCGACGTTGCACCGCGTGGCTTCAGCTTCGAAACGGCTTCTCGCAGCAGCCGGTGGTTGGGTGTCAGGTCCTGGGTCAACCTCGGGAAGGCATCGAAGGCCATGACGAACGCCTGGTCCGCGGGCCCCAGCTGCTTGAGGAAAGCCAGTGCCCCCTGCTTGGCGCGCTTCATCTTCGCACCCGCCATGCTGCCGGAGGTGTCGATCAAAAGTCCCACCGCCATGGGCCGTGGTTCAGCATCGAAGTACCTGATGGCCTGGGGTTTCTTGTCCTCGTAGACCTCGAAATCCTCGACCGTGAGGCCAGGAATATACCTACCTTGATCGTCCTCCACGGTCACGAACAGAGGCACGACCTCGACCTCGGCACGAAATACAGCGGTCTCCAGGTCGCGAGTGACAACCGCATCTTCGGAGCTGGCGCCAGAGGCATCGACTGCCTCTACCCGGATCAAATGTCTGGCGAAGGTAGCGCCAGCGTCCCAGTTGACCTCCCACGGTGGCTCCCGCTTGCTGCCCACCACCGCGTCGTCAACGTAAAAGGTCACCTTGGTCACCTGCACCGACGCTGCCGGGGTGACCTCCGCACGGATCAGAACCGGGCCGGAGACGAACGTCGCTTGTTGGGGAGAGGTGATGCGGACGGCCAGCTTGTCGGCCTGTTGCGGCGCCAGCACCGACGTGGTGGTCAGCAGGACCACGCCCAGCATTGCACGGCGCTGCGGCTGCAGCACGCTCATGGCCCCTCCAGAGGCTACACGGTTTCGTCCACGCACACACTCCTGGCGCGCAGCCGATAACAGAGCATAAACTGGCATGGGGAGCCCGGGGGGAGCAAGCAGAAGCCTACCATGGGCTCCGGACTTCCCTCAAATCCATGTCCAGGCTAGCGTAGCGACTCGTCGAAGAATCGCTCTACCCGCCGCCATGCGTCCTGCCAGGTGCTCCGACGGGTGAATCGATGCGTCTCGCCCGGGTAGATCATGACCTCGAAGCTCTTGCCCTCTCTCAGCAGGGCATCCATCAAGCGGAAGCTCTGGCGCACCGGCACCGTACGATCAGCGGTGCCGTGCAGGATCAGCAACGGTCTGTTCAGGCGGGCGATGTTATGGATCACGCTGCGCTGCCGATACAGCTCGGCGTGTTCGTCGACGCTGCCCATAGGCCCGCGGATCCATAGGCCATCCGGCTCCCGAGCCCAGTCAATCCAGT
Source organism: Acidobacteriota bacterium (assembly GCA_046757445.1). GTDB lineage: Bacteria > Acidobacteriota > UBA890 > UBA890 > UBA890 > JBHHYG01. The sequence continues at coordinate 8,992 of JBHHYG010000084.1, read as the reverse complement.
CGCTCACGCCTGCCACACTGATGCCGGAGTCGAAGACGGCCGGCACCCGCGTCATCAAGGCCTGCAGCGTCAGGTAGCCGCCATAGGAGGTCCCCCAGACCCCCACATGAGAGATCTCAGGATTCTCGAGCCCGCGTAGGTATCGATTGGCGGCCAGCAGATCGTCGAGATCTCCACCCCCGAGATCGTCGAGCGAGGCGACGCGAAACTCACGCCCGTAGCCGATGCTACCGCGATAGTCCACCGCCAGCACAACGAATCCACGCTGCGCCAGGACCTGATGGAGACCGTAGAAGATCGAGGCGACGCGCATCGGCTGCCAGCCATAGCGGTTCTGGCGCATGCCGCCGCCGTGCACCCATACGATCGCCGGCAATTTCGCTCCCCTGTCGAACTCCGGAGGTAGCAGCAGTTGTGCCGGCACCAGGCGACCATCGGCGCTACGAAACCGAATCACCTGGGGAGTGATCAGCTCTTGCTTGCCGGCAGCCGGCCAGGAATCGGTCAGCTGGTGGGGCTCGATGAAGCGGGGCGCCTGCAGCCACAGGTCAAGGGGCTCTTGGGGATCGGCGTGCAGGTACAGGAGCCTGTGGCCACCCGGGCTCCACTGGGCGGCGGTGGAGGTGCCACGAACGGTCGAGATGGGTTGCAACCGTGCCGGTGTCCTGATGGTTGCCGGCGCATCCACCAGGTAGAGGCCGCGCTCGCTCGCCGAGCCGCGATTGGCGGCCACCACGAGCCTGCCGCCGCCCGGATCCCAGGCGGGGCCCTCCACTTCGAACTCGCCTGCGGTCAGCTGCATCGGTGACGGTACAGTAGCCGAGCTAGCGGGCGGCGCCACCAGGTAAAGGTGGGTCCAGCCATCGCGGTCGGAGAGAAAGGCGATGCGATCTCCCCGCGGCTCCCAGCGGGGCCCGGCCTGCAGGTAGGTCAAGCTCCACCAGGCTTTGTCCCACTCATCCACCAGCGTTCTGGGTGGGGTGCCGGCGCCGAGATCGGCTACGAAGATTCGACGGCGGTGCGCATCGACAGATACCTGCTGCCAGGCGATACGGCCATCCCACGACCAGGCAGGCTGGTCGGCATGCTCCTCCTCCCCCTTTTCCAGCCAGTCCACCCGACCGTCCGCCACCGACACGACCAGCAGATCGCTGGCGCTGGTTTGCCAACCGGAGAACTCGAGCCTGTCGGCGACCCGGGTCTCCGCCTGCTCGTGGACTCTCTGTCGGTCGGCAACCCGCATCGCCAGTCGGGTGCCGTCGGGATTCCATCGGATCGATAAGACAACAGATCGCAGTTTGGTGATCTGGCGCGGGCGAAGGTCGGAGGGGGAAAGCAACCAAGGCTGGCCAGCGCGGACAAAAGCCACCAGGTCGCCGGCCGGTGAGAATGCCGGGTCGCCCTCCAGTTCCTCGGTGTCGGTAAGCTTTTGTGTCCGGTCCTGGTTGAAATCGTACAGAAAGAGATCGCCGCCGAGCGCGTAGACCAAGCGCTGGCCCTCAGGCGCCCAGTCGAAGCCGCTGACCCTGCCGCCACCCGTGGCGGCATCGGTAAGTGCATGAGGCGGGCCCCCTTCGGCCGCCACCCAAAAGAGATCCACCACACCGCCGTCGTCCCAGAGAAAGGCGACCCGCTCGCCGTCCGGCGACCAGGCCGGTCGGCTCGGGTAACGGATGGCCAGCACCTGTTCCCGGCTCAGTCTGGCGCCGGGGAGGATGCCCTCCACAGGCACCCGCTCGACGGCGCCGGAGACACCTGCGCCGCCACAGAGCAAGGCCGCCGTCAACGCGGCGGCCCGCGCTGCGGCCGTCCCGGTCATGATCTCACCGGCCGCCTCTCTCGGGCTCGACCGCAGGCAACGAGTCGAAGCGGTGAAATGTGAGCCCGCTGATCGCTTTGGGATGGAAGTTCGTGGACTTCGAGGGCAGAACTTCTCCTGCCTGCACAACCCGCCGCAACTCACCCAAATCCAAAGGGCTCAGCAATACCGCCGCACCCCTCCGGCCATTGGCGACGGCGCCCACCGCCTCGCCGGCTCGATTGCTGAAGCTCAGCTCTCCGGACTCCTCCCTCTGGGCCTCCAACGCCCGGCCGAGCCACGGTTCCAATACCAGGGATCGCAGCACGGCGACATCCAGCCGACGCCACACGGCTGGAACCGACGCCGGCCACTCGGCATCCTCGAGGCTGCCGGCCGGGGCATGGAAGGCATCAGCTCGAAGCCCTGCTCCGTGGCGTTGCACGAGAACGAAGGCATGGTCATGGGCGTGCCGCTCCAGGGCCGCCTCCGCCGCGGCTACGGCACCCCGCTCGTCGGACTCCTCCACCAGCTTGTCGATCTGGAAGATGTCGCCACAGAGCCGGCTCAGCTGTTGCGGATCGATAGCTTGCCGCACCAGGCGATGGATGGGCAGCACCGTCAGCCCAGGGGTCGCCATGGATACCAGTGCGGCCATCACCCAGCCGGCCGGATCTTCAGGCCTAGCCCCCCTCTGCTGCCATGAATGGAGGGCCGCAGTGTAGCGATGATGGCCGTCGGCGATGATCGCCTCGGAAGTCCGCAGGGCTTTCACCAGCGCCTCGAGCCGCGCGGCATCGGACCAGCGCCAGAGCTCGTTGCTGATGCCTGCCTCATCGACGGCCGCGGCCACCGCCGCGGTTTCGGCCTGTCGCCGAAGGCTGGCGTCGATTTCGCCGTCCGGATCGTCGTAGAGCATCAGAATCAAACCCAGGTCTGCGCCGACGATTCGACGCAGCCCGCTGCGCTCCTCGACGATGCCGGGGAAGGTGCCCTCGTGCGCGCTTATCGGGCCAGCTCCCAACGGTGACAGCCGCACCAGGCCGATGAAGGCCCAGCGTTCACGCGGCTCGCCGCTGCCCGGCACGCTGAAGCGCTGCCGATACGGGTAGAGCGAGGGCAGCGGATCCTGCACCAGGACACCCTGCTGCTGCCAATGCACCAGGGTGTTGCGGGCCTGCTGATGAAGCCGGGTCTGTGGTGCACCGCCGGCCCGGGTGGCAGGCAGCGGCTCGGCGGCCGCTGGCCCCGGTTGCTCGAGCCGCGGCCGAATGAGTCGTACGACGTTGAACGGATGTTGAAGGTAGCGGGCGTCGCGTCCTCCCTCGTCGATTTGGTCGTAGGGAAGAGAAACCACCTCGGCAAGCTCACCCACCTTGTCCGCCGCATAACGCAGAGCACGAAAAGGAGCTACCTCCAAGCCATCACCTCAAGCGCTAGAAATCTAGGCATGGGCGACCACCTCGATGCCTGGACTCTCGGCGGCCCGCACCTCACCGATGATGGCGGCTTCACGAACGCCGCGCTCGTGCAGCCTGGAAACGTAAGCCTCGGCCCGCGACGGCGCCAACGATACGAGCAGGCCACCGGAGGTCTGGGGGTCAAACAGCAGCATACGCCGGATGTCGTCGATCTCATCGGCGAAGCGCAGGAAGCCCTCGACGGAGCACTTGTTGCCCTGGGTCACTCCGGTGCTCACACCCCTTTCGATCATCTCCAGGCTTTCCGGATAATGTGGAATGCGATCGAACCAGAGCAGCAGACCTACCCTCGAGGCCGACGCCATCTCTCGCGCATGGCCGGCGAGGCCGAAGCCGGTGACATCGGTGGCCCCATGGGCATCGTGAGCCAGCGCTTCGGCGGCCGCGATGTCGTTGAGGGCGGCCATCCGTCGCACGGCACCCGCGAGGACCGACGAGTCGATCCAGTTCGACCTGTGTCCGCCGATCAGAAGGCCCGTACCCAGAGGCTTGGTGAGCACCAGCAGCTCCCCGGGCCGGGCGCCGGAGTTAGGTAGGAACCGCTGTGGATCGCAGGTACCGGTGACGGACAGTCCGAACTTCACTTCCTCGTCGCGCACGGTGTGGCCGCCAACCACGAGGGCGCCTGCTTCCCGCACCTTGTCATGGGCACCTTTGAGAATCCCTTTCAGTACCTCCGCCGGCACGCCCTCGTCCGGGAAGAAGGCGAGGTTCAACGCTGCCACCGGTTTCCCTCCCATGGCATAGACATCGCTCAGGGCATTGGCGGCCGCAACCTGACCGAAAAGATACGGGTCGTCGGTCACCGGCGTGATGACGTCCGCGGTCTGCACCAGTGCCACGTCGTCATTGAGCGCAAACACGCCGGCATCGTCGCTGGTGCCGATCCCCACCAGCAAGCGTGGATCCTCGACATCGGTGAGTTCACGCAGTAGCTCCGCGAGGTCCAACGGACTTCGCTTCGCTGCTCAGCCGCCGGACTTGGCCGCGCGGGTGAGCCGGAAACCGGCCTCGCTGGCCATCACCACCTCCTTGAGCTCGACAGCTGCCCCACTGGAGAGGTCAGCCCACCCTCTCTTCGCCCGCCCTGATCCTTTCCGCTTCCCGCCAGGGGGCCATGCCTGCTGCCCCCAGCAACAGCACCTGGGCCGCGGCCATGGCCGCGGAGTGGGTCAATGAGACGGTGAGGCGGCGGCCGCCCAGCTCGCTGGCGATCTCGGCCACGCGCCCACTGACCAGCAGGTACGGCCGCCCAGACGGGGCATTGCGCACCTCGACGTCAACCCAGCGGACCCCTTTTCGCCAGCCGGTGCCAATCGCCTTGAAGGTAGCTTCCTTGGCGGCGAAGCGGACCGCCAGCTCCGGTACCGGGTCGGCACGCCGCAGGCAGGCGCGACGCTCGTGCCAGGTGAAGATTCTCTCCAGCAACCGCTCACCCCGGCGCTCCCAGGCAGCGCGAAAACGATCTAGCTCGACCAGATCGATACCCAGCCCGATCACCGCTTCGCCCCCACTCTCCGGGCTCATGTCACTCACTCCGCTCACAGATTCGCGGGGTTGTTGATCTATCCTCTACGCGAATGAAGTGGCCGATCACACCTCCCTCGAATGCGCCTCGGCTGTCGGCCGCCAGCCCGAGCTTCTCAACGGCTCAAGCTAGCTGCGGCGACTATAGCATGGCGATGGCATTCCAGGCCGGCGTCGCCCCCTGCCCGACGACGCGGATGTTCCCGGCCGCGGTGCATCCTTTAACCGGGTCCGTTGCCGGTGGCCAGATGGGCAGGCTAGACTCGCCACACTGTTTACAAAGGTTGTGAAGGCCGTGTTCGTTGATTTGATCGAGAGCAAGAAGGCGGGCGAGCGGCTGACCGAAGAGCAGATCCTCTCTTTGATCGATGCCTATTGTGGCGATCGGATCCCCGACTACCAGATGGCTGCCTTCCTCATGGCGGTGCGTTGGCGCGGGCTTTCAGACGAAGAAACGGCAGCGCTGACCAGAGCCATGGTGCGGTCGGGGGTGAGCTTCGACCACAGCGACATTCCCGGCCCCAAGATCGACAAGCACAGCACCGGTGGTGTCGGCGACAAGGTGAGCCTGGTCTTGGCCCCACTGGCCGCGGCTTGTGGCTGTATCGTGCCGATGGTCTCGGGACGGGGCCTAGGGCACACCGGCGGCACCCTGGATAAGCTGGAGAGCATCCCGGGCCTGCGCACCGACCTCGATGCCATGACCTTCCGACGGCTGCTGGCGGAGATCGGCGTCGCCATGGCTGCGCAGACCGACGAGCTGGTTCCCGCTGACCGGCGCCTGTATGCTTTGCGATCCGCCACCGCCACCATCGACGAGTCGGGCCTGATCACCGCCAGCATCCTGAGTAAGAAGATCGCCGAGGGGGCCGAGGCTCTGGTGCTCGACGTCAAGGTCGGCTCGGGTGCCTTCATGCCCCGCTTGGAAGCCGCCCGCTCACTCGCCGACCGGCTGTGCGCTGTCGCCCGCATCGAGGCGCTCGAGTGCACGAGCTTGCTGACCGACATGGACCAGCCCCTCGGCAGGGCAGTGGGCAACGCTGTGGAAGCGGCAGAGGCTATCGATACCTTGAAGGGCGATGGCCCGGAGGACTTGCGAACTTTGGTGCTCGAGCTGATGGTCGAGATGCTGACCCTGGGTGGGTTGGCCAGCAGCCACGTGAAGGCTCGAGATATGGCGGGCGAGGCGCTCACCAGCGGCAGGGCGCTGGAGGTGTTCACCACCCTCGTCGAGCGGCAGGGTGGTGACCCTGCCGTTGTGGACGATCCACAACGGCTGCCACAGGCAGCGGAGAAGCGAGCGCTGACGCCATCTCGGCAAGGGTACATCGCCCGTCTCGACGCCAGGCTGGTGGGCGAGGCCGCTCTCGCCCTCGGGGCTGGCCGTGGCACCAAGGAGGCGGAGATCGATCCGGCAGCGGGACTGCTCCTTCATGCCAAACGCGGCGACCCCGTCGACCCCGGGACCCCGTGGGTGACGCTACACTACGGGCCTGCCGCCGACCTCGAGCGTGCCCTGCTCAAGCTGGCGGCTGCGATCACCATTGCCGATGGCCCGCCGAACGAACCAGGGCTGATCATGGAGCGGAGAGGATGATCGGTATCGTCGGCCTGGCGGCCTTCTACGGCCTCGCCTATCTGCTATCGTCCAATCGTCGTACCGTTTCCTGGCGACTGGTCGCCTGGGGCTTCTCTCTGCAGATCCTGTTTGCCTTGCTCATCCTCAAGTGGAGCCTCGGTCGCCAATTGCTCCAGCAGATCGCGGCGGCGGTCTCCAAGCTGCTGGAGTTTGCCGACAAGGGCTCCGATTTCGTCTTCGGGCCGTTGGCCAACCCCGACTCTTCCTTCGGCTTGATCTTCGCCTTCAAGGTGTTGCCGATCGTCATCTTCATCTCCTCTCTCTTCAGCGTCCTCTACTACCTCGGCATCATGCAGCGCGTCGTCCTGTTGATGGCCCGCATGATGCACCGTTTGATGGGGGTCTCGGGATCGGAGTCATTGGCCGCCGCTGCCAATGTCTTCATGGGCCAGACAGAGGCCCCGATCATCATCGCTCCCTACATCCCCGACATGACCGAGTCGGAGCTGATGGCCTTGATGACCGGCGGAATGGCGACGGTCTCGGGCGCGGTATTGGCCTCCTACATCGGCCTCGGCGTACGGGCCGAATATCTGCTGTCCGCCAGCGTCATGGCGGCGCCCGCCTCGCTGGTGATGGCCAAGCTATTGATCCCCGAAACCGGCCAGTCGAAGACCGCCGGGCGCGTTTCACTCAAGGTCGAGGCGACCAATATCAACCTCATCGACGCCGCCGCCAGCGGCGCTGCCAAGGGCATCAAGCTGGCCCTCAACATCGGCGGCATGCTGGTGGCCTTTGTGGCGCTGATCTACTTGATCGACGGCATCCTGGGAGCCGTCGGCAACGCCTTCGCCAGCCTCCGCGGCTTCCTCACTCTGCAGGCCATCGGCGTTGGGGCGATCGCTACCTACCTGCTGTTTTGGCAATCCTCGCAGCGCACCAGGAAGGGAGTGCTGGCAGCCAGCATCGCCGCCCTGCTCCTCTTCTGGACTGTCTTCCTGGCCCGTGGCCCGGCACCCATCTCACTCGGTCTACGGCAGATCCTCGGTATCACCTTTGCACCCGTGGCCTTCATCATGGGCGTTCCCTGGCGCGAATCTGCCACCGTGGGTGAGCTATTCGGCATCAAGCTGATGCTCAACGAATTCGTCGCCTACGTCGAGCTCGGCAAGCTCCTGCAGCACGGCGCCCTCTCTGCCAAGGGCGAGCTGATTGCCTCCTATGCTTTGTGCGGCTTCGCCAATTTCTCCTCCATCGGCATCCAGATCGGCGGCATCGGCCCACTGGCCCCGAGCCGCAGGGGCGATCTGGCCCGCCTGGGGCTTCGCGCCCTGCTCGGCGGAATGATGGCCTCGTTCACGGTGGCAACGCTGGCCGGGATGCTCACCGAGCTATGAGCGCGAAGCCGGCTTCCGAGTACCCGCGTCAACTGCGGGCGGCGCGCGATTTCCTCGCCGCCCAGGCCGCCCCGACCCCGCGCATGCTGCTGATTCTCGGTTCGGGGCTCGGTGCCTTCGAGGAAACCCTGTCGGAGCCAACCACCATCCCCTACCAGGAAGTTCCCCATTGGCCGATCTCCACCGTCGAGGGACACGCCGGCAAGCTGGTTCTGGGCCTGCATGGGGGGTTGCCGGTCGCCGTCATGCAGGGACGGGTGCACCTGTACGAGGGCTATTCCGCCGAGGAGGTGGCTTTCCCCACCCGCGCCCTGGCTATGCTCGGCTGCCGAGCCCTGCTGGTGAGCAATGCGGCCGGTGCCATCAACCCTGAGTTCGAAGCCGGCGAGCTCATGCTGATCCGCGACCACCTCAACCTTCAGGGAGTCAATCCTTGCACAGGGTCGAACCTCGCGGAGCTGGGCCCGCGCTTTTTCGACATGAGCCACGCCTACCATCCTGCCTACCAGGAGCTGGCTCTGGAGGCTGCATCTAGCTGTGGCATCGTATTGCGCCAGGGGGTCTACGCGGGATTGCCGGGGCCGTCGTACGAGACGCCGGCGGAGATCCACATGCTCAGCGTCTTGGGTGCGGATGCGGTGGGCATGTCCACGGTGCCGGAGGTGATCGCCGCCAGCCATGCCGGCATGCGGGTAGTAGGGATCTCGTGCTTGACGAACATGGCCGCAGGGGCTACCGATCGACCGCTCGATCACGACGAGGTCATGCAAACGGCCGCTCGCGTGCGCGGTGAATTTGTCGCCTTGATCGACGAGCTGCTCGGCAGGATCGCCCTGGCCGAAGGCTGGAACCGGGAGGCAGAAGCCTGATGCCCGCCACCTGCCGCCGGCTCGAGGATCTCGAGCCACAGGAGCGTGAATTGATCGCCGCCGCCCGAGCGGCGCGCGCCCGAGCCCACGCCCCCTACTCGCACTTCGCCGTGGGGGCAGCGGTGCGGACGGCTGACGGCATCATCCACCCGGGTTGCAACATCGAGATCTCCTCGTATGGATTGACCCTGTGCGCCGAGCGCGTCGCCCTCTTCGGGGCCCGTGCCGCCGGTGCCACCCGGCTGCAGGCGCTGGCATTAGTCGCCGCCGGCAAGGCGGGGCGACCGACGCCACCCTGTGGTGCGTGCCGACAGGTGATTTGGGACCTCGCTGGCGATATT
>JBHHYG010000083.1:0-11637 GCA_046757445.1 Acidobacteriota bacterium | reverse complement strand
CCGTTGAGATATGCGGGCTAGAGCTTCAGGGTCGCCTGGCGTACCAGGTGTCGCTGCACTCTTTTCTCGCGCAGCCGCTCGGCCACGCCCGGGGTGTCGGGAACCTCGACGGTTCCATCGGGTCCCACCCACACCTCCGGCTCGATGATGTCCTTGGCCCAGTAACGGCGAGAGGCGGAGAGGTCGCCGGGCAGGGTGAAGTTGGGCAGAGAGGCCAGGGCGATGTTGTGCAGTCGGCCGACGCCGGACTCCAGCATCCCCCCGCACCAGACGGGCACGCCGCGCTGGGCACACAGGTCATGCACCGCCAGCGCCGCGCTGCGGCCGCCGAGCCGAGAGGCCTTGACGTTGATAAGGCGACAGGCGCCCGAATCCAGGGCCCATTCGGCGTGGCGGGGGGTGTGGATGCACTCGTCGAGGCAGATCGGCGTCTGCAGGCGAGCCTGCAGCGCCGCATGGCCCGGCATATCGTCATGGGCCAGCGGCTGCTCGATCATCACCAGCCCGAGAGCGTCGAGGGCCAGCAGCTGCTCTCCCTGCTCGCGGCTATAGCCACAGTTGCCGTCGACCATCAAGGGAATGTCACCGAAACGCGCCCGCACCGGCTCGACGACGCTGACATCCTTGCCCGGCTCGATCTTCAACTTGATGCGCCGGTAACCCTGCTCGAGCCCGTCGGCGATCTGCTCGGCGAGCCGCTCGAAGTCATCCTGGATGCCCAACGAAATACCCACCGGAATGCGCTCACGGCTGTCACGGCTGCCGGCATAAAGGCGGCGCAGCGACAGCCCCCGGCGGCTGGCTTCCAGGTCCCACAGGGCCTCTTCGACAGCCGCCCTGGCCATCGGGTGCCAGCGCCAGCCGGCGAACTCGCTGGCCATGGCCGTGCCGATGCCCTCCTCGGGCCAGTCGCGATCCAAGACCACCGGGGCGACGAAATCCTCGATGATGTGCCAGCAGGTTTGCACCGTCTCGTAGGAATACTGCGGCGCTCCGTCGGCACCCGCCTCGCCCCAGCCGGCCAGGCCATCGGCACACGCGCGCACCAACAGGATGTCGCGCTTCAGGGTGGCACCGAAGGAGGTGACGAACACCCCGACCATCGGCATCCTGATCCAGTAGAGTTCCAGCGCCTCCAGTCGCATCCGGTTACTCCGCCAGCCCCTTCGGCTCGCAGCTGCCCCGCTCCAGCAGGTAGACGGTGCGCGGCGGGCTGCCCACCGTCCGCACGCACTCGCGCACGTAGAAGCCGGCATTCAGGTAGTGGGTGAAGACCGCCCTCGTCGCCTGTCGCCAAGCGACCGAAGCGCCTGCGTCGGAGGCTTTGAGCCGCTGGATCTCCGCAGGAATCTCGCACCGCAGCCGTGGCCCCTCGAGGTCGAGCCGCGGGTCCCGCGGCCGCAGCAGCCCTGAGCTCCACTGGCCCCGCAGGGCCCACGGCGCTCGAACCTTGCCTGCCGCCAGGGCCGCTGCCAGAGCGCCCCGCTCGCCCCCCAGCCTGGCCATCACCCGCTCGGAGCGCAGGAACCACTGCACCGTCAGGCGGTCGGTAGCGGTGCCGGCGTGCAACCGGCTGGTCGTCTCACCATAGAGATTCACCAGGTATTGGTCGCTCACCACCCCGAGCTTGTCGAAGTTGAAACAGGCATTCAGAGACTCCAGGGGATCGAAGGTCCACACCATCAGCTCGACGCCAACGTCCAGAGCCATCTGGCGCTGCGCCCACTTCAGACGCGCCCCGAGGCCGGCATTGCGGGCCGTCGCATCGACAGCGAGCATGTGCGAGCAGTGCACCAGGCGCTGCCGGCTGTCGCGACCGAGGAAGCCGTAACAGAAGCCCCGCAGTCGGTCGTCCGCGTCGAAAGCGCCGAGCGCCAGGCCGCCGTACTTCTGCGCGGTGACCAGCTGCGACTGGGGGATGACGTCGAGAGCGTCGGCAAATCCCCAAGCTTCCTGTTGCATGCGCTCGCAGGCGCGGTACTCGTCGATGCTCTCGAGGCGCCGAAGCGTGTATTCCACCAGGTCTCACACCCCGGTCGGATGGTCGATCCAGTTGACTTCCAAATCGTAGCGCTGCCCCAGCCATGCCCCCAAGGCTCGCACCCCGAAGGTCTCGGTGGCGTAGTGGCCGCCGAAGAGACAATGGATATGGCGCTCGCGGGCGATGTGGAAGGCCGAGTGGCGTGGCTCGCCGGTGACGAAACAATCGGCTGCCATTGCCACCGCCTCCTCCAGCAAGCTGCAGCCGGCGCCGGTGACCACAGCCAGACGCTCGATCGCTGGGGGGCCGAAGGACCACAACAACGGCTCCCGGCACCCCGCCGCCGCAAGCCGCCCCGCCAGGGCGCCGATCTCGCAGGGTTCGTCGAGCTGCGCCAGAGCACCCAGGGCAACCCCCCCGACGCGGCCGAACTCGCCGGTCACCGAACCCCCGAGCGCCTTGGCCAGCAGAACATTGTTGCCCACCTCCGGGTGACGGTCGAGCGGCAGGTGGGCGGCATAGACAGACATCTCGGCAGCGAAACAAGCCCGCACTCTCGACGCCAGTGGCCCGGCCAGCGGCGCCGGTGTGCCCCAGAACAAGCCATGATGAACGAGCAGGAACTGGCAGCCGGCGTCAATCGCCCCCTCGATGGTCGCCTGTGCCGCGTCCACCGCCACCGCCAGGTGCTCGATCCGAGAGGCACCTTCCAGCTGCAGGCCGTTCAGGGAAGCGTCCTCTACGGCATCGAGGTCGAGGTACTGGTTCAACGACGCAACTAGCTCCTCGCGATCGACCGCCATCAATTGTCCCCAGGAGGACAGCCAGGCGGAGCTGCCGCGCGGTGGCGCCTTGCCAGGCCAGTCCCCCTGCCATCGTAGCTCGCTCTCATGAACCCACCGGATAGGGGCCGGCGATGGAGATGCCGTACCGGTCGGTGCCGAGGAGCTCGCCAGCCACCGAGCCCACCGCCTCGCGGGTAACCCCATCGATGAGCTCCGGATAGCGCTTCAGATAGTCGAGTCCGAGATCGTATTGCTCCATCGCGTGCAGGGCGCCGGCCATCCCCTCGTTGGTCTCCAGGGTGCGTGGAACGGAGCGGATCAGCGCCGAGGCGGCGTCGGACATCTCCTGCTCCTCGACGACACCGGTGGCGATACGCTCGAGCTCGGCGACGATACTGGAAAGGGCGCGATCGACATTGTCGGGATGCACGCCGGCACGCACCACGAACGGTCCGGGCCCGATCGTCGCCTCCAGGGTCGAAAAGGCATAGTAGGCCATACCCTGCTCCTCGCGGATGCTGCGACCAAGCCGACCGCCCATGCCGAAGCGGCCGAATATCATGTTCATCATCGTTGCCGCGTAGTATCGGGGGTCACGCCTCCGCAGTCCGGGAAAACCGAGGGCGATATCGGCCTGCGCCTTGCCCGGCATGGTGGTGACGACTCGCTCGACAGCGGCAGGCCCGGCAGCGTCGGCGACCTCGGGCAGCGACGTTGCCAGACCGCCAGCATCGCCGCGGGCCCATTCTCCGAAAGCCCGTTCGGCCGACGAAACGACCTGGTCACCATCGACGGCGCCGACGACCACCAGCACGGCGCCGGCGGCGTGGTAATGGGCGGCGTGAAAGGCCACCAGCTCATCACGATCCCGGCCGATCACTGTCTCCTCGTTGCCGGAGACCCGCCAGGAGTAGGGATGGTCATCGGGGTAGATGATCTCGCGCAACCGGTCCATCGACACCTGACGGGTATCATCGATGTCCTCCCGGATGCCGGTGAGCAACTGGCCCCGAACCTTTCCGATCTCTGCGGAGGGAAAGACCGGCAGCATCGCGCACTCGGCCACCAGCTCGAGCACGGAGAAAAAGTCAGCGGCACGGGCCTTGGCCGCGATCGCCGCAGTGTGGCGGCCGCTTCCCGCCGACAGGGTTGCGCCGGTGAAATCCAGCACCTCACCGATCTCCTCCTTGCTGCGCCGCTGGGTTCCACGCTTCAAGGCAGCGGCACAGAAGTTAGCGAGACCGGCTCGGTCGCGGGTCTCGAAAGCCGAGCCCGCGGCGACACGCAGGCTCACGGTGACGGCGGGTGAAACGGGGTTGGTCTGATGGAGAACGGTGAGGCCGTTGGACAGCACCGTCCGGCCGGGTGCAAAGCGCACCGCAGCCATCGATCCGGTGGAACCCGTCGACGCCGGACGGCTACCGCCATCCTCCACCCGCAGCCCCGTCCACAGGACACTCACTCGGCCTCCAGCGGTCGGAACCAGCCGACGGTGCGACGCTGCGGTGCCCATCTGCTCGCCGCCGCCTGTCGAACCTGCTCGGAGGTCGTGGCGTTGATACGATCCGGCAGCTCATCGACCAGCTGATGCCGGGCAATGGTGGCGAAGTAGCCGAGTTGGTGTGCGACTTGGGTCACACCCTCGTTCTCGAAAGCCAGGGCAGCGAGCAGCTGGTTCTTGGCCTTCTGTAGGAGACGCTCCGAGGGCGGAGTCTCGGCCACCCCGGCGAGGGCGGCAAACAAGGCCTCCTCTACTGTCGCCTCGGCGACGTCCGCCCGCACCGTGGCAGCGATCGTGTACAGGTAGGACTGCTCGGTGGGCAGCAGCGCGCTGCTGATCACACTGACCAGCTCCGGCTCGACCAGCCCGGCATAGAGCGGCGAAGTGGTTCGAGCACTGCGGCCGTGGCCGCCGCTCCACAGGTTCACCCCTTTGCCGCCGGAGAGCACCGCATCCGCTACCAGCAGAGGTACGAAGTCGTCGTCGGTGAAGGCGGGGGCATGGAAGGCGACTTGAAGATAGCGGGTCGTACCGGGCCGCTCGACGACAACGCGTCGCTCTTCCTCCTGGTTCTGCTCGCGGGCGGGCGACCGCGATGGCCGCTCGCCGGCAGGGATATCGCCGAAGCGTGCCTCTACCGACGCCAGCGCCACGGAAGGGTCCACATCGCCGACGATGACCAAGGTAGCGTTGGCCGGTACGTAGTAGCTACGGTAATGGTCCAGCAGGTCATCGCGGCTCATGCTCTGCAGGTCGTCCAGCCAACCGATCGTCGGCCAGCGGTACGGATGAGTGCGGAAGGCGGCGGCGGTAACCTCGACGTCGAGCAGGTAGCCGGGGTTGTTTTCGTTTCCCTGCAGCTCCGAGATGATCACCGTGCGCTCCGACTCGAACTCCTCGGGGTCGTAGAGACAGTCGGTCATCCGCTCCGACTCGATGCGCAAGGCGAGATCCAGGGAGTCGGCGGCCAGGGTCTCGAAATAGGTGGTCTGATCGATCCACGTATAGCCGTTCCAGAAACCCCCGGCCCGCTCGATCCACACTTTCAGCTCCTCTCGCGAGATGCTGCGGGTGCCCTTGAAGTTCATGTGCTCGACCCAGTGAGAGGCACCGGTGATGCCGGGGGTCTCGTCCTTGGAGCCAACGTGGTACCAGCACCACACCGACACCAGCGGCGCAGTATGCACGGGGCGTAGCAGCACGGTCAGCCCGTTGTCGAGCCTCTCCACCTGCAAGTTGTTGCTGATACCGGTCATCGCCGCCCCTCGTCGATCGCCCCCTCGTGGAGCCGCGAGTAAAGAGCTGGCTCGTACTGTCGCATGAGTTCCCTGGTGGTTTCGTCAGCCGGAGCGAAGGCACCTTGCAGCACGTCGACGCGCCAACGGTATTCGACCGGCTCACCGCCGCGCCGGGTGAGTCGGCAGCTGACGTCCAATGTGCCGTAGAAGCGAGATACGACCTTCGCCTGCCAATCCAAACGATCAGCGCCGGCGGCCAGATACTCACCCAGTGGCGGCCGCTCCCCTGCTCGGTAGATGCTGACCGTTTCCACAGCTCGACGCACGTCACCTGCCGCATGAAGGTGATGCAGGGTCAGCAGCGCCACCACGCCGAGAACGATCGTCGGTAGCACGAGGAACCAGTTCTCTCGGTTCATCGAAGAATCCTAACCTCGCCATCCGGAGCGGTCAAAAAGAGAGCCGCGCGGCCTCCTCGGGTATCCGGATGACAGGTCTGCCGGCCACCGCCTCAAGCATACGCTAGCCCCGCCAGGGCATAGAGCACGGTCGCCACGGCGCCGCCGATGAGAGCATACGGGATCTGGGTCAGGACGTGCTCTATATGGTCGCAGCCAGCCGACAGCGAAGAAATCACCGTGGTATCCGAGATCGGCGAGCAGTGATCCCCGAAGATCCCTCCGCCCATCACCGCCCCTGTTGTCAGCGCCAGGGATGAGCCGATGGCTGTCGACATGGGGATAGCGATGGGAAAGAGGATGGCGAAGGTCCCCCAGGAGCTGCCGGTGGCAAAGGAGATGATCGCGCCGGTAACGAAGATCAGCGGCGCCACCGTGATCGGCCCGATCCACGGGGCCACCGTCCTCGCCACCCACGGGCCGGTACCGACGTCGTTGCAGACGTTTCCCAGGGCCAGGGCGAGGGCCAGGATCGCCGCCACGCCCACCAGCTCCTGAAAGCCCTTGATGGCCATCTCCGCCAGCCGGGGCAAGGTGAACAGACCCTGCAGCCGGTAGGAAACCATGGCGCTCGCCACCCCGGCCGACACCGACCATAGCACCGAGGTGGAGCCCGAGCCGGCCTGCCAATCCCCCGCCCCGGTGATGTAGAGACCGATGGGCATGGTGATCACCGTAACCAGCACCGGCAGAACCAGGTTGATGGCGCGCTCAGGGACAGCGGACTGTGAGGAAGAAGACGGCGCGGCGCTTCCCGGACCGGGAATGCCCTCGGCGGCGGCCTCCGGCGAAGAATCCGGAACCGCCGCGGCGGGCCGGGAATGACGCGCCGCCAGCTCGGCCCGGCGCATGGCCCCGATATCGCGGCCGCTGACGGCCACCATGATCACGGTGGCGAGGGCAACGATGGCGTAGAAGTTCAGCGGTACCGCCTCGATCAGGGTTCTCAAGGGATTGGAAACGTCTTGCGCCGCGAGTAAGCCGAGGACCAGCGCGCCCCAGGAGTTCAGCGGTAGGAGCATGCAGATCGGCGCCGACGTCGAATCACAGACGTAGGCGAGCTTGGCCCGCGAGAGCCGCACTCGATCGTAGAGCGGTCGAGAAACTGCCCCGGTCACCAGGCAGGTGATATTCGACTCGATGAAGATGCTGGTGCCGATCGCGATCGAGATCAACTGTGCCGAGCGCGGCCCTCGCACCCATCCTCGCTGCACCATCCAGGTGGCGAATCCTCCGACGCCACCCGACTCGCGCATGAGCGCGATGAGGGCGCCGACAATCAGGGTGAAGAGCAAAACCTCGGCGCTGTCATGGTCGTTGAGAACCCCCACCACCTGATCGATGGCCCCGGCGGCGCCGGCGAGCGGATTCCATCCCACCAGCAGCGTGGTGCCCAGCAGGATGCCGAAAAACAACGACAGGTAAACCTGCCGGGTGCGCAGGGCCAGAACGATAGCGGTCAACGGAGGGAGGATCGACAGCCATCCATAGTCGCTCATGGCGGGGCATGCTAGCACGGCCCTTTTCTCAGCGGCTGTCGTCGAAGCCGCTCGGCGCGCGAGCCATTCCCCTATCCCCCGACGCCGGGCGCTACTTCAGCTTCGTCTCGACCACTTTTCCTGCGGCGTCCAGCCGCACCGTGAACAGATAGGGCCGCCGGTTGGGGCCGAGGCCGGGGAGATCGAAGCGAAGATCGTAGAAGCGCACCAGCTGCCCGCCCGGCTCGCGCTCCACAGTAATCACCGGGAAACGCGCAAACCAGTCGTAGAGCTGCGCCTGTTCCCGGAGGGGTTGGCGCGTCACCGCACTCAACGCCTGCCGGCTGGCGCCGGGAGTGATCTTTGGCACTTCGGCGAAGCGAATCGTCGCCGATGTGCCATTCCCGAGCTCGAGATGGGCTTGGTAATAGGTATCACTGGTCTCGACGATACCGGTCCACTTCAGCGGCACGAAGGGCTCCGGCAAGGCCGAAATGCGTCGAATCCCCCCGATATCTTGCGCCACCGCCTCGGCGGCAATGGCCTGCCGAGCGTGCCACTGCAAGGCGCCACAAAGCAGGATGTAGCTGCCGGCCAGGACGATCCCCACCTTGGCCACCAGCCGGGGTGCCCGTCGCAGCAGATAGACAGCCAAGACAGCACCGAGGAGGATGCCGGTGAAGGTAGGGTCGATGGTGAACAACCAATCGAGGGTGTAGCGAGTGGCACGGAACGGATACAGAAGAACCGTTCCATAAGAGTTCATCAGATCGAGAAGAATGTGCAGATACACCCCGGTGGCGGTCAGCGCCAGCAGACGCCAGCGCCGAACCCCGGGAAACAGGCGCGCGAAGATCAGCGCCAGGATCACCGCCAGTACGCCGCCACCCAGGATGGAATGGGTAAAGCCGCGATGGTAGCGCAAGAATGCCAACGGATCATTGCTGAAGCCGGAAACTGCATCGAGGTCGGGCGCCAGGGAGAAAGCTGCCGTCCAGATCACCCCGCGGCGCTCCAGCTCCGGCGGCAGTAGTCGGTGCGACAGTCCGGTGCGGGCGACAAGTCCACCTGCCAAGGCGTGGGTTATCGGGTCCACTGTTCCGTTCTCCTTCTCACATCAGGGTTGGCGCGCCCGACAAAGCCTAGCCCGCATATCTCAACGGTTTGCTGCTGCGGGCGCGACAAAGGGCGCGCTCGCTGCGTTGCGCTTGCTCGGGCACCTCGACGTATTGTCAAATACGCCTGCGGAACCTTCCCGGCGCGCGCCTTGCGCCCGCACCCTTTCCCACGCCCTCGCGACGAAAACCGTTGAGAAATGCAGGCTAGCGCATCTACCGCCCGCAGCGAAGCCGGAAGGCCTCAGTCATCGGCCGGGCGTTGTCGAAACTCCTTGCGCTCGCCGCCAGCGCGCTCACCACGATATGCTACCTACCTCCGACTCAGCAAACGAGACGCTCTCGAATGGATCGCGCCTACCCGGATCGAACTCTTTACTACACCGGTCTCGAACGCGTCCGCTACCTGGTGCAGTGCGTGTTGACCGTGCTGTACACCATCTTCTTCGGCGCCTCAGCGCTGCTGCTGTCGCTCCTCGGCCGCCGCGGCAGATGGGTACACGGCTGCGCCCGCGCCTGGGGCGCCTCGATCCTGGCCGCCTGCGGGGTCCGGATCGAGATCGAGGGCCGCGACCAGCTCGATGCGGATGGCTCGTACGTGGTGATGTCGAGCCACCACAGCCTCTTCGATATCCCTGCCTTGCTGGTCGCTCTGCCCTTTCCGTTTCGCATGTTGGCCAAGGCCTCTTTGTTCCGGATTCCGTTCATGGGCTGGTACATGTCGCGGGTCGGCTACATCCCGGTGGAGCGCGAGGAGCCGCGCAAGGCGCACCGCAGCCTCGAAGAGGCGGGCCGAAAGGTTTCTTCGGGCCTCTCCGTGGTGGTTTTTCCCGAGGGCACCCGAAGCCCGGAAGGCGTGTTGAAAGAGTTCAAGCGCGGCGGCTTCCACCTGGCCAGGGCAGCCGGCGTGCCGGTGGTGCCGGTAGCCATCCAAAACAGCGGTCGCCTGCTGCCGCGCGGATCCTGGCATGCCGACCCGGGCGTCATCCAGGTGCGCATCGGCAAGCCCATCGATCCGACAGCCTTCAGCGAGCCCCGGGCCTTGGAGCGGGCGGTGCGTGAAGCTGCCGTGACCTTGACTACGCCGCACCCGGAGGCGGCATGAGCCTGCGATTCGGCGCCCATATGTCCATCGCCGGGGGCATCGACCGCTCTGTGGGCCGTGCCGAGGCGGCCGGCTGCGAGGCGCTGCAGATCTTCACCAAGTCGGCCCGCCAGTGGGCCGCGAAGCCGTTGACCGAAGACCAGGTGCACGCCTTCCGGCGCCAGCGGGCGGAGGCGGGAATAGCGCCGGTGGTGGCGCATGCCAGCTACTTGATCAACCTGGCTTCCGGCGACGATCGGCTGTGGGAGCGCTCCACCGATTCCTGCGCCATGGAACTCGGCCGCTGCCGGGAACTCGGCCTCGACGGGCTGGTGCTTCACCCGGGCGCTCACGGCGGCGACGGCGAAAAAGCAGGGCTCGGCCGTGTGGCCAGGGCCCTGGAGCGTATCTTCCGACATGCCCCCGAAGGTCCGAAGCTATTGCTCGAGACCACGGCTGGACAGGGAACGGCGCTGGGAGGCCGGCTGCAGCATCTGCGCTGGCTGCTCGATCGATTCGAGGACAACCGCGCCGGCGTCTGTCTCGATACCTGCCACCTGCATGCCGCAGGCTATGCGCTGGGGACTCCCGAGGCCTGCGCCGCGACCTTGTCCCGGATCGACGGCATCGTGGGCTTCAACCGAGTAGAGGCAATACACTGCAACGATTCTTTAGGCGAAGCCGGCTCCCACCTCGACCGCCATGCCCATATCGGCACGGGAACCATCGGCGAGAGGGGCTTCGCGGCTCTGCTCGCCGACCCACGCCTGGACGGGCTGCCAGCGCTCCTGGAAACACCCAAGGACGAAAAGGGCGAGTGGGATCGCGCCAACCTCGCCCGCCTGCGGGCGCTACACCGCGGCGAAACCAAGCTGCCTGCACCGCCGCCTGCCGCTCGCAGCCGTCAGGGTCGCGGCGGCGCCACCGTCGGGCAAGTGCGGTAGCAGGGTAGAGCAGCGACGCGGCCTGCCCATCGGCAAGCTGCCTGACAGCCCCTGCCGGAACGGCGATGGTAAGTTCTATGGTAGGGGGATGGCGATGCAGCGGAAGAAGCCAGACAGGGAGGCGCTGAGAGAGGAGAACCAGCGCATGCGCTATCTCCGTTACCTGGTGTCGCTGACCACGGCTGAGCTCATGCAGGGTGACAACACCCTCGATGAGGCGCAGGCGATCGTCGAGCGCACCCGGCAAACCGTACTTGCCCTGTTTCCCGGCAAGGAGCGCGCCTTCGAGCTGATTTATCGTCCCCGCTTCGCGCGCATCATCCTCGAGCGCTACGGCTCCACATCACGGGAACCAGTGCATTGATCCCGCTGCGCGACGAGAACCCTACCCGCACCACGCCCTGGGTCAATTACCTGCTGGTCGCCATCAACGTGGTCGTGTTCATCTACCAGATGGAACTTTCGCTGCAGGGCGGCTCGCAGGCGTACGTGGGATTCGTGCAGAGTCTCGCCCTGCGGGCCGATCACCTGCTCTCACCCTCCCTTTGGTTCCAGACGGCGGTGCCTGCACCGTTGACCTTGTTCACCGCCATCTTCGTGCACGCCGACCTCTGGCACCTGCTCGGCAACATGCTCTATCTGTGGATCTTTGGCGACAACGTCGAGGACGCCATGGGCCACATCCCCTACGCCCTCTTTTACCTGATCTGCGGCCTCGGAGCGGCGTTGGCCCAAGTGGCCGTCTCACCGGGTAGCGCCACGCCGATGATCGGCGCCAGCGGCGCCATCGCCGGCATCCTCGGCGCCTACCTCGTCCTGCACCCCGGCGCCCGGGTGCTGACCCTGGTGTTTCTTGTCTTCTTCGTCCGCATCATGTACCTGCCGGCGATCATCCTGCTCGGCATCTGGTTCCTGATGCAGCTGGTGTCGGCTGCCAGCGGCGGCGCCGGCGTGGCCTGGTACGCCCATATCGGCGGCTTTGTCGTCGGCATTTTGCTTGTCGGCGGTTTCGTCACCCGCTCCCGTCGCGGCCTGTACAGCGCCTGAGAGCTT
>JBHHYG010000082.1:0-11734 GCA_046757445.1 Acidobacteriota bacterium | reverse complement strand
GCCCCCGCCCTTGCCCACCCCCGCGCGACGACAACCGTTGAGAAATGCGGGCTGGCCCGCCGGTGCGAACCTACGGATGGGCCGAAACCTCTGACACCAACGCGGAAAACCGGTTTGGGTGCCCTGCTGCCAGCGGGTTAGACTCATACCCTGGAAGCTGTTGAAGTGAGCCCTATGTCATCAAGCGCACGGTTCCCGGAAAGACGGTCGCGCGCCGAAACTACGCTTGCCGCCGAGCCGTCCCAGCCCGAGCTGACGCTCGACGATTCCAGCACTCTTCGCGACTTCGTCGAGAAGATCGCCGAGGGCATCTACGTCACCACGCCCGAAGGCGACATCCTCGACGGCAATCCGGCACTATTGAAGATCTTTGGCGCTGCCTCTCTCGAAGAGCTTCAACAACGCCGGGCCCAAGAGCTGTTCGTCGATCCCGAGCGACGCGAGGAAGAAAATCGACTGCTTGCTGATCACCACACGGTAAGGAACTTCGAATTCCAGATCCGCCGCATCGACGGTGAAATCCGCACCGTTCGAGACGCCGTCTATGGCCGGCGTGACGACCGCGGTAAAGTGATCGCCTACCACGGCATCCTCGTCGATGTCACCGAGGAAAAGAGGGCTGAAGAGGCGCTGCGCGAGACCGAGGAGAAGTACCGTGCGATCTTTGAGAACGCACAGGATGTTGTTTACCAAACCGACATCGATGGCCATATTACCGCGATCAGCCCTGCGGTCGAACGCTATCTCGGCACCGCGCGAGAAGAGCTGATCGGACGCTCGATCGAGGAACTCTACCTCGAGCCTGAAGACCGCCGGGAACTCAGGAGCAAGCTGCTCGCCGAAGCGGAGGTCACCGATTACGAGATCCAGCTTCGATTGAAGAATGGAGAAGTCGTCTGCGCCTCGCTCAATGCCCACACGGTCCGTGACGCCGAAGGCCGAACCGTAGGCTTCGCGGGTTCCCTCCGGGACATCACGGAGCGGAAGGAGCTCGAGCGACGTCTCGAGGAACTCAGCTATCGGGATCCCCTAACCGGCTGCTACAACCGGCGCCATCTCGACCGGTTGCGGGCGCGACTACAGCGACCGACCGCCGCCTGGGGATGTCTGGTGTTCGACCTGGACAACTTCAAACAGGTCAACGACACCTACGGCCACGAGGAGGGGGACCGGGTGCTGCAGGGGATCGTTCACTTCGTCAGCCGCCACGGCAGGGCGGAAGACGTCCTCGTGCGCCTCGGCGGCGATGAGTTCGCCATGATCCTGCTCGCCAGTTCCCAGCAAGAGGTGAAGAGCATCGCCCAACGATTGCTCGAGGTGGCGCCATACGAGTCACCGGCGGCGTTCAGCCTCGGCTTGGCCTACCGGCGCCCGGGCGAGACTGTCGAGGATGTGATCGCACATGCAGATCGCGACATGTACGAGGCCAAAGGCCGCGGCCTCAAGCCTCCCGCGCGAAGTTAGCGAGATCCGGCAGCGCGATGTGCCCACGCTTGCAGAAATCCCCGCCCGCCAGCTGCGCCAGGCGCCGCGTTGACCTAGAATTGTGAGAGCTTGCCAAGCTAGCGTCTTCGGCGACTCGTCCCCTTCACGGATCCCGATCAAGCCGAGCAGGCTGCACGAGACCTCACCAAGCGCACCCGCGCCCAAGCACACACTCTATGGGTATCCAATCGCAATCAGGTCGGATCCACATGCGCCTCGGCCATGTGGTGATCACGCTGATCGCCGTGGCGCTGGCCGCCAGTGCCGCCCTCTTTTTCAGCCACCCCACCGTCGCCCCCGACAGCAACCGGGTAACCAATCCCAAGGCCAGGGTGATGGTGGCACCGGTCGGCTCGCAAACCGTCGACCTCGAGGTCCAGGCGGTGGGTCGAGTCTTGCCCTGGCGGCAGGTGGCGCTGGCCCCCGAGGTGACGGGCAGGGTACAGGGAATCGCCGTGAAACTCGGCGATCGTGTGCGCTCGGGCGACGTGCTGCTGCACATCGATGATGACGCCTACCGCAATGTCCTGCGCCAGCGCGAAGCGGATCTTCTGCGGGCACAAGCCCACTCGCAAGAGACCAAGGCTAGCCTGGCCCGCAACAATAGGTTGCGCCAGCGTGGCGCCGTATCCGAGAGCGAATACGAGGCGGTCTTGGCTCAGCAGCGCGCCGCCGAAGCAGACCTCAAGGCCTCCGAAGCGGCACTGGCGAGGGCACAACGACAGCTCGCCGACTGTGAGCTGAGAGCACCTTTTGACGGCACCATCGTCGAACGGCATGGCGACGCCGGTGCCCTGGCCGGACCCGACCGCTCGATGCTGGTGTTGGCGGACCTGGACACGGTGGCGGTGGAGGTTGGACTGACCGAACAGGAGGCGCTCAAGGTGAGAGCGGCGCAGACGGCGAAGATCGAGAGCTCCAACCTCCCTGGCAGGGTCGCCGAAGGGATGATCGACGGGATCGCCGAGAGTAGCAACCCCAGCACCGGCACCTATCTGGTTCGCATTCGTGTCGACAACCGTGCCAAACCAAGCTTTCTCGGCGGTATGGTGGTTCGGGTGAGGATTCGTTGGCGTCGACTAGAGAATGTGCTAACGATTCCCGCCGCCGCACTTCTGGATGCCGAGGAGTCGCCCCATGTTTTCTTGGTCCGCGACGGGCGGGCAACGAGGGTCGACCTGAGGGTCATCGCTCGCATCGGCGACAGGATGGGCATCGGCCCTGCTGATCATGCTTTCGCGGGCGCTTCCGACACCGGCGGTTCGGATGACGGCGACGGGCCGCCCTTCTTGCAAGTGGGAGATGCAGTCGTAGTGGTGGGCCAATCGCTTCTCCGGGGAAACGAGAGGGTCGAGGTAACCAGCCGGCAATGAAGGGAATCGCTCGCTGGTCTGTCGAAAACCGCGTTCCCGTCAACCTTCTGATGGTGGTCTTCGTCGTCGGTGGCTTGATTGCCTTCAACGGCATTCATCGCGAGGTCTTCCCGCTATTCGCACTCCGCCTGGTGACGATCACCACGTCCTACCCCGGAGTTTCCCCGGCAGAGCTCGAGCAGCTTGTCACCATACCGGTGGAGAATGCCGTCGCCGAGGTCGACGGCGTCACCGAGGTCCGCTCTTCCACCACAGAAGGTCTCTCCGTAGTTATCGCCGAGCTGGAGGACGACATCGACAACCTGGCCGCCGCGACCCAGGACATCGAGTCGGCGGTCGATGCCATCACCACAATGCCACCCGATGCCGAGGACCCGCGCGTTGCGCAAGTCAAGCTCGAGTTTCCGGTCATCGATGTGGCGGTATCAGGCACGGCTGCGGAGACGGAGCGGCGCGCCGCCGCCAAGCTGCTCAAGCGGCGCCTCGAGCGAATCCAGGGAATCTCTTCGGTGGCTGCCACCGGCCTGAGAGAGCGGGAGATCTGGGTCGAGATCGACCCCAACCGGCTGTACGGATTGAACCTTTCCCTCGATCTCGTCCTCGCCCGGCTGCGGCAACGTCTCGTCAACGTGCCCGCGGGATCACTCAAGACAGAGCGGGGAGAGGTACTCTTACGCACCTCAGGAACCACGACCGATGCCGAGCGGCTGGAATCGATCACGATTCGCACCGCCGCTGACGGCCACCATATTCGTCTCTCTGACATCGGCACCGTAACCTCGACTTTCGAGGAGGCCCGGACCGTGGCGCGGGCCAACGGCTATCCGGCCATCAACCTGCACGTCGTCAAACAAGGCAACGGCGACACGATCCAGATCGTCAAGGAGGTTCGGGCCCTGATCGAGGAGCTCAAGCCGGCCGTTGCCGACGGGGTCGAGTTGTTTCTCATCAACGACGGCTCGGTGTGGATCGCCAACCGCCTGCGCACTATGTACCAAAGCGGCCTCTGGGGCCTGGCGTTGGTGTTGTTGGTACTGAACGTCTTCCTCAATCCGCGCATCGCCGCGATGACCGCCTTCGGGCTGCCGCTTGCCGTCAGCGGCGGCCTCATCGTCCTCTACATCAGTGGAGGATCTCTCAACATGCTGTCGCTGTTCGCCTTCATCCTGGTTCTGGGCATCCTCGTCGATGACGCCATCGTCATCAGCGAAAACAGCTACCGTTATATGCAGCATGGGATGGAGCCAGCGCGGGCGACGATCCTGGGGACGAAGGAGGTTGCTCTGCCGGTCATTGCCGGCGTCACCACGACGATCGCTGCCTTCCTGCCTTTGCTGATGACCAGCGGGGTGATGGGCGAATTCCTCAAGATCGTCCCCATCGTCGCTGTCGCTTGCCTCACCGGCTCGCTGACCGAAGCTCTGGTCATACTCCCTTCCCATCTCGCGGACTTCACGCGAGGTACCGGGGACACCGTTGAGCATCACCGCACGCCCAGATGGTTTCGCCGCCTACGCAGGGTCTACAACCACACCGTTGCGTCAGCCGTCCGGTATCGTTACGTAACCCTCATGCTCATCCTGCTGGTTGCCGCTGGGGCGGCAATTCTCACCAGCCGCATGCGGTTCGTCTTCCTCGACGACAGCGCTGCCACCCGCTTCGAGATCTCCGTCAAGACACCACCCTCCAACGCCCTCGAGGACACCGAGGAGGTAATCCAGCAGGCTGAAAGGATCGCTCTCGCCTTTCCCACCAACGAAATCAAGAGCGTCGTCAGCTCGGTGGGAACCCTACAGAAGAACCAGCGAGCCGAGTTCGGGCCCTACCTGGGCCAGATCAACGTCGAGCTGGCCGACTTCGACCTCTTGCCCAGGGATGGAACGTCGATCTTCCGGGATATGCGGGAACAGCTCCAGCAAGTAACTGGAGCGGAAAGCATCGAGCTGGAGCGGCAAACCGGTGGTCCGCCCGTGGGCCGCCCGGTATACGTTCAGATACTCGGTGAGGATCTTGGCGTGCTGCAGAAGATCGCCGGGGAGATCAAGGAATTCCTCGCCGGTGTGCCCGGAATTCACGACATCAGCGACAGCTTCGTCGAGGGCAAAGACGAGATCCGGGTGGAAACGGATGAGAGCCGCGCCGGCCTTTACGGGCTCTCTGTCGACAGCATCGGGCGAACGGTGCGGACGGCCATGGACGGAACCGTGGTCGCAACCGTCCAGGAGGAAGACGAGGACATCGACGTGCGGGTTCGCTACCAGCCGCGCTATCGGCGCACCCTGGCCGACATCGCCACCCTGCGTATTTCCACCGCTGCCGGCGAGCTGATTCCCTTCGGCAACGCTGCCGAGCTGCGCCGCACCCGCGGCCTTGGCCGCATCGACCGTGAGGGCAGGGAGCGGGTGATCGCGGTAAGCGCCGACGTCGATGCTGCGATGATCACCTCCGTCGCTGCCAATGCGATGGTGGCCCGGAAGTTTGCCGACATCGGTGAACACTATCCTGGTTATTCTCTCGATTTCGGCGGCGAGGCGGAAGAGACGGCGGAGAGTCTCCAGTCCCTGTCCAGAGCCTTCATCGTCGCGATGCTGGTCATCTATTCGATCCTCGGAGGAATGTTCAAGAGCTTCAGCCAGCCCATGGTTGTTTTGTTCGCCATCCCGTTCAGCCTCATCGGAGTGATTCTGGGCTTCTTCCTTTCCGGCACGCCGCTCTCCTTCATGGCCCTTTTTGGGGTCATCGCGCTGGCCGGAGTGGTCGTGAACGATTCCCTCTTGCTGGTTCACTTCATCAACGGCGCTCGCAGAAGCGGCGTGCCGCTGGTGCGGGCCGTGGCCATCAGCGCCAAGCGAAGGTTCCGTCCGGTGATTCTGACCAGCTTGACCACCATCGCCGGCGTCCTGCCCTTGTCACTCGTAAGCACCGGCCAGGCGGCCTTTCTCGCGCCGATGGCGACAGCCATCGTTTGGGGCCTGGCCTTCTCCACCTTTCTCACCCTGCTGCTGGTGCCGTCCCTCTACCTGATCAACGAGGACATACTGAAGGGGCTACGCCGACTCTTCGGAGGCGCGCCCCATCCGAGCGGTGGCAAGACTCACGCCGCGGGAGCGGAAGCGACCCCATAGCCGAGCAAGACACCCCGGTGGTGCAACCCAGGCGTCCCTCGGGCGGGCGCAGGCCTGATTCGCGCCGGCAGCAGGAAGGCGGGCCTAGCTAGCCCCCGTGCGGCCTTCCTGGGCCTTCTTTTCGGCCTCCTGCTCCTTCTCCGGCGGCGCCTGCCAGAAATCCTCCGATCCCTCGGCCGCAACCGCCAGCGCGCCGTGGAAGAGAACCGCGTTGAAGAGCACTCGGAAGCTCCCGAAGGACTGGCCCCGCCACTGCGGCCGGAAACCTATCAGGATCACGTGGCCGTCATCATGGTGTACATCGAGCGCGGCAGCGTACCCTTGAAGGTGCCCCTCGCCGAGTAGGTAGCCGCTCAGCAACGGCGAACCTTCCTTCGGGTACTTGGCCAGCACGGATCCCTCGAATCCTTCCTTGGTGGTGAACACCGGGCCCCGACCGACGAACAGCTTGGCTTCTGCAGGCATGCCGCTCATCACCGGATGAAAGGGATCCACCGTCACTGCCAGGATCGAGCCGGAGACGAAAAACTCCTTACGGTCGATCTCGGAGACGACGTTCTCCACCGGCAGATGGAGCTCATCGATGGCGAAGGTGCTGCTGTTGTTGATGCAGACGAGAGTACCGCCATGGCGGACGAAGGCATCGAGGGCGCGGAGGCCCTCGCGGCCGATACCGCCGGCGTACCGCGCCGGCACTGAGCCAATCGGCCGACCTTCGATCAGGGTATCGGGGCCGAAGTCGACCAGCACGATGACGTCGAAGCGGGAGTTCAGCTCTCCGGCACGGACATCCCCATTTCGCACGGTGATGGGATCGAAGCCGTACTGCTCGAGTAGCCAGCGCGTCCAGCCCTCGTCGATGTTCCCTCCCCACGGCCGATAAAGACCGATGCGTGGCGACGTGAAGCGAGCGCCGGAAGCAGAGCCTCGAGTCGCCTGCAACGCAAAATCTTCCACCCACCTCTGTCGGGCCGCCTCGTCGACCCCGCTGATGACGTAGCGACCACTACGCCCCGGCTCGCCCCCTGTTCCCGCTGTGCCCGGCTGAAAGCCCACCGTGCCGCCCGCTCTCCAAGCGGCATTGATAGCTCGGAAGGAGTTGTTCTGCGCGGCATCCACCAACAGCGCCGATCCCGAGCCCGGCGCCGAGCCTGCCGGAGGGATGATGCCGGCTGCCGGCGGACTGCTGTTGAATCCCACGCCGGGGATGCTGTCGAACTTCGCCCCGGCATCCTCTCCTGCATCCCAGGCCGCCGCCGTGCCTTCCATGGGCCGCATGGCCGAGCGTACGGTATCGGTAAGGGGGCTCATCGCCTCCACGACATGGACATCCATCTGGTAGGGCAGCGTCCAGCCGGCAACGTCGTAGGGCTGATCCGGTGGGCCTTCCGGGAATTCCCTCAGGTCGGGATATTCTTGAACGGCAAAAAGCTGGCGCACGAAGTTGGCGAACGGCTGGTCCATGGGGATCACCCACGTGCCGGCTGGATAGCTGATGCCGTCGTGGGTTACCTGCTCCGCCAGCTGGTAGACCTCGATGCCGTTGAACGCCAGGCGGCGAAGCAGCTCGACAGGTGCGACCGGATCCCGCTGGGCCTGAGGGATGAAAAACGCGTAGGGCGGATCCTGGCCGTACTGATCGATGACGTCCCGCCCGGCCTGGTAGCGATTGTAGAGAAGGTCGAACTTGTACTTGGCCGCGAAATCCAACACCGAGAACGAGGCGGTCAGCATGTAGTCGACGGCATCGCGCAGTCGCCACCAACCCCCTCTCCATGGGCTCGAGTAGAGCGACTGCGGGCGCAGGTCCCGGCGGTTCTGCGGAAAGTCCCTGATGGTGTAGAAGCGCGGCGTTGCCCACCCCGCCGCCGCCGTCTCCGTAAGAAAGGAAGCGACATTGTGAAAGTTGTTCGAGTGATCGAGGAACCCCGGGTACCAGTTGTCGAAGCCGGTGCCCATGTGTGTCGCTCCCACCTGACCTCTCTCCTCGAGCGCCTCGGCCATCGACATACCCAGCAGGTTGACGGTTCGCCACATCAACGGGTGAACGTAGGTCGAGATCGGCTCGGCGAACGGCGGGATCCAGATACGGGTGGGAAAGGGCGACGACTGGTGGTGGTTATAGAGAATCTGTGGCTCCCAGTACCGATCCACCCGGGTGACAACGCGCGACTCGATCATATTGAGCATGTATCCGTCGCGGTTGTTGTCGTGGCCGATGTACTTCTGATACAGCTCGGGCATGCCGGAAAGCTCGAAGGGCGTACCCAGGTTGGAGCGGTACCATTCGGCCACCATGGTCTGACCGTCAGGGTTGATCGACGGCCATAACAAGAGGATGACGTTCTCCAGCATGGCAGCCTTTTCCGGATCGTCGTCCCCGGTAATCAGATCGTAGGCGAGCTGGATGGTATGCTGTGCGTGTGCCACCTCCGTGGCGTGCAGACCGCCGTCGATGTGGACAATGGCCTTGCCCTCGCGGGCCAGCCGTCGGGCTTCCTCGTCGGTCAAGCCCCGCGGATGCGCGAGACGCTGGGCGATCTGGCGGTAGTGTTCGAGGTTGGCCAGATTCTCCGCCGAGGAGATCAATGCCACATACCAGGGATGGCCTGAACTGGTACGACCGATCTCCATCAACTGCAGGCGGTCACTGGCAGCGTCAAGCTGCTGAAAATAGGCAATCGACTCGTCGTAGGATGCCAGGAAGAAATCGGCTCCAACAGGGGAGCCGAGAACTGATTCCGGGGTAGGGACACTAGATTGCTGTCCGGAAGACGGCATTGCCGGCGCCAGCAACGCTACCGCAATAGCCATAGAGCAACCATAGGAGATGTGCATCTGTTTCCTCATCAGCTGGGGTTGGATAATGCCATCCTGCCCGCCAGATAGGCAATCATGGCGCGGGTCATGAGCCCGCGTAGCTCATGTGGCGGCAAAGCGGCCGCGACGCAAGGCAGCCGTGTGCGCTATACCGGCCGCAACCAGCTACCTCCACAGCCGACGCCAACGTACCATCGGTGGCGCTCAACCGCCAACAGCTGAACAGGAGACATCCATGCCACGCGCTCGCACCCTGGCCGCCCTCTTCTGCTGCTTGCTTACCGCTGCAACGGCGACGGCCCGTTTGGCCCCGCGTCAGCAACTACCCACTGAGCCCCAGCCGCTGGGCCGGGTTCTGATCACCAACGACGACGGTGTCGACAGCCCCGGCCTGCACGCCCTCGTCGCGGCATTCGCCGAGGTGGCAGAAGTCACCGTGGTGGCCCCGGCCGCCGACGCCAGCGGCACCGCCGACATGAGCGTGGCGCTGCGCCAGAGACAGCTCACCGTCCACCAGCTGACGTTGCCGGACGGGCACCCTGCGACTGCCGTCGAGGGCAACCCCGCCGATGCTGTACTGGTCGCGATCCGCAAGTTGATGGCGCCGGATGGTCCCGACCTGGTTGTCTCCGGCATCAACACCGGCCCGAACCTGGCCGCCGCCCACATCTTCTCGGGAACCATCGGCGCCGCCCGCGTGGCTGGCTTTCTCGGTGTTCCAGCCATCGCAGTTTCGGGAGGAAGCGCCCAGATTCCGGGTCAACTGGAGGCTGCGGCCCGATACACCGTGGCGCTGGCCCGAAGCGAGGCGTTCGCCTCCTTGGGACGCTACCAGTACCTCACCCTGAGCGTTCCCCTAACATCGCCGGCGAAGTTCGCTGGCGTCCGCGTGGCGAGGCGCCATATGGGGCTCGCATCGATCGGGTTCACGAGAACTGATTCGCCCCGGGGGCAGGAAGAAACATATCGTTTGCGCCTCAGCAGAGAAACAGCCACTCCCGAGCCCGATTCCGATAGCGCTCTCTACGAACGGGGCTACCTAGTCGTCGTTCCCATGACCATCGCTGAAGACCTGCGAGTTACAATCGAAGCGTGGAGCCGGGTGGCAGGGAAGTTGCCGCCGCTCGAGGCCGCCAAGAACTGAAAGGCGTTGCGCCGTTGCCCGTATGCCCCAAGTGCCATGCCGAGTTCCGTCAGGGATACTCGTGGTGCAGAGAGTGCGAAGTGTCGCTGGTCGATGTGCTGCCGACGACGGAGAAGAAGAATTCGAACTGGGTACCTTTTCGAACCGTAACCTCCGAGGTCGAGGCTCGGATCATCCAGGGAAGACTGGAAACGGAAGGGATTCCCTGCACCATCGAGTCGCTCAAGTACCACATGGAGCCGGTCAATTTCGGTACCCTGAGCGAGGTGCGGCTCCACGTCCTCAAAGACGATTTGCCGCGGGCGAACGATCTTCTCGATGCCGCGGATAGAGGAGAGTATCGGTAGCCCGCATTTCTCAACGGGTCGTGAAGCGAGCGGGCGCAAGGGCCACGAGGACAAGGCGCGCGCCGGTTCGAGGGCGCAGGCGTACTCGTGCAGTACGTCGAGCCCTCGGGGCAAGCGCAACACAGTCATCGCGGCTCTTGCGCTCGCGCAGCCGCGAGCCGTTGAGAAATGCGGGCTAGCTAGCCAGTATGGATCTCGATGAGATCCTCATCGGAGAGGACGTACTCCTCGCCAACCCGCTGGCCTTCGAAGCGTCCCGACCCCCAAAGCCGGCCGTACCGCAATCCCGCCGCCAGCTCATGATGAATGAGGTTGGCCAGGTCGCGCACCGTGCTGCCCTCCCGCATCAGCCACGGCCTCGACCGCTCCGCTGCCTTGCCCGGCTCCTTGCTGTACACCCGGATGACATGCAGGGCCAGAAAGGTTGCCTGGCGCAGATGCTCGAGGCTATCAGGATGCTCGATGGAGCTCGTCACCATGGGAAAGCGATCGCCGAAGTATTCCAGTAGTTGCTGCTGGCCTGACGGCGCCTCCGAAAGATCGCTCTTGGTGCCGACGAGA
Organism: Acidobacteriota bacterium; assembly: GCA_046757445.1. GTDB lineage: Bacteria > Acidobacteriota > UBA890 > UBA890 > UBA890 > JBHHYG01. Next base: position 879 of record JBHHYG010000082.1, on the reverse strand, counting down.
ATAGCAGGAACTTGGAAGGTGAGACCCTTCCCCTCTGAATCCGGAGCGACCGGTTCGACAACCTCGGGATCGAGACAGGGGTCATCGACGCCGGGGGCGACACTCCCAAGCCCTTCGCCGCGCCCGAGCCTCGCCGCCACCAGGTTGATACCGCGCGCTTCCAGCAGATCGACGATGAAGGCGGGCGCCTCCCAGCCACCCGGATCCGCGAGGTCGGAGGTCAGGATCGCCGCGTCAGCCCGACGCAACAGCTCGGCGAGCCAGGGGGGAGCGAACTCTGCCGAGGCGGGAGGGGTATCGACGAGCTGCACTTGGGTGTCTTCGAAGGGCATCATGGCCGGCAACGGACGCTGGGTGGTGTACGGATATTCGGCCACGCGCACCGGGGCATGGGTAAGCGCGGCAACCAGTGCCGATTTGCCGGAATTCGGACCCCCAAGCACCGGCACCTGGCCTGCCCCCTCGATATCGATCACGAAGACAGGACGCTGGCGACTGATAACTGCGGGCTTGCCACTCTCCTTTCGGAGCTGCGCGAGCCGGCGCTTGATGTCCGCCTGAAGCTTCTCGGTGCCCTTGTGCTTGGGGATGAGCGCGAGCATCTCCCCAAGGGCCGCGACTTGCTCCTCAGGAATGACCGCTTGCCGATAGCGACGCTCGGCATCCTTGTACTGGGGTGTCAGGTTGGCGGGCATGGCCCTATTGGGATCGATTTTCCCCGCTTCCGCAAGGCCGGTGGCCCGCATTTCTCATCGCGCTACGTCGCGAGGCTGGGGTCAGGCCCACGCCTCGTCCGAGCGGCCCTGGCGCCCGCGCTATAGCCTGCATTTCTCAACGGCGGTCGTCGCGAGGGGGTGTAGAGGCCTGCGGCTGCAAGGC
>JBHHYG010000081.1:0-11785 GCA_046757445.1 Acidobacteriota bacterium | reverse complement strand
GCAACGAAGAAAAGTCCCTCTCCCGTGTGCTGATCCGGCAGGGTAGTCACGCCACCCTTGGACAGTTCTTGTAGGGCAATGAGCTTGCTCTTGAATCCCAAACGGTCGACCAGGTGATCGAAGATCCCTGTTCCTTGATCGATGACTTCCAGAACCAGCCGGTCGTTGGCTCGCCGGAACCAAAGCTCCACGATCTTCGACTCCGAGTGGTCGATGGCGTTGTTGGCAAGCTCGGTGAGGGCATACTGGAATATCTCCTCGACCCTCTCCGGTAGCCCAGCAAGATCCGGCACCTCCTGGCGGACCTCTTCCCACACCTTGTGCTCTTCCAGCCCCTGGCGCTGATAGATGAAATGGTGGCGGGGCTGGGCACGCCGGTAGTGGACGCCACGGCCGGCGCCCTCGCGGATGAGCCGTCCCGATTCCACCATCTTCCTCAGATGGGTATGCGCTGTCTGGCGGGAGACGCCGGCGACACCGGCGATGTGCCGGCTGGCGATGCTGCCCCACTCGGCCAGCAGCCGCTCAATGACCTGATCGATGGGCGGGCGAGCTGCCATGGGCGGTGACTCCAGCGGGAGGCGAAGCGAGCAAGGGAAAGAAGCGTAAAGTATGTTTCTACGTAGCGCAAAAAATGACAACTAATCGTTAAGTATTCAAGTATAATAGTCAAGATATGATGCTCAAACCTAGCGATCTGCGACATAAACGTCAAACAATAACTCGCTTATCGTAAGAAGTAGCGCCGCGCGAGGCCCCCCGCCCAGGTGGATGACCGAGCTTCTCCCCACCGGAGCCCGTTTCATGGCTCGAGGCCCACACCCTGTTCATGCATATTGATTGCCGTTGATTTCAAACCTACACTCTGGTCGAGCATCGGCGCAGCGGCAACGCTGCACCACGGCCGGACCGGAGGCACAGCCGTCGCGCACTGCTGCTTGTCGGATCGCACCCTACGCGAGCAGCGGAGGATCTCGCCATGGTGAGCCACAGATCGGCTGGTGCATCGGCTAGCGGGCCCGGCGGCGGGGCGCTGCCCCGCTCGATCATCCGGAGCCGCTGGACGTTGGTCGTCACCGCTGGGTACCTGGTGGTGTTCGGCACCCCGGACAGGATGCCGCCGTGGCCCCAGCTGCTGTTCGTGGCAGCGATGCTGCTGTCCAACTCGATTATCGCTCGTCTGGGGGCTCGCGCCGAGCGGTGGCCCCAGCTGCTCGAGGTGGTGACGGTGCTCGACGTGCTGGCGGTCACCATGGTCATCGGATTCGTTGACCCCTCGATCGAGCTGTACCTGGCCACCTTCGCGGGCCTGATTCTAGGAACCGCCCTGGGTCGGGTCGGCATCACCGGGAGTCTCATGCTTCTGGTCTGTGCTTCGTACGGTGCATTCCTGTACAACGCCATCGGCGGGGGGCTGTGGCGCAGCCAAGAGCTGCTGCTCCGCATGCCGTTCCTATTCGGCGTAGCACTCTATTTCGGCTCGGTCGGCCAGCACCTACAGAGTGAAAGGGCGCGAACCCTGCGCCTGAAATTGATGGCGCGCCAGAACGCACAGCGCACCACGCTCCTGGAGCGGGAACAGGATCGACTGCGGGCGCTTTCAGAGATCGGGCGACTCGGGCTCACCGGCGCGGGCGCCGATCCAGCCGGCGTCCTTCTCGGGATGAGCGAGCGAGTCAGGAAGGTGCTGGCAGTAGACCGCTGCTCGCTGAGCCTCTTCGACCTCACTGGCCAGCGAAAGAATATGATCACAGCAACCAAGGACAAGCGTTCTGAAGTGCGCGTGCTGGAATGGAATCCCGAGCACTTGCTGACCATTCTCGACGCTGGCAAGATCACCGAGTTGCACCCGAAAGAATCGATCGTGCAGAAGGGCAGAGTCAATGAGCTCCTGCCGGGCTCGGAGTCGTTCGGCAGCATATTGGTGGCTCCCATCAGGCCGCACGAGCATCTCATCGGCGCCCTTTTCCTGCTCGACAGCAGCCGCGAGAGATCCTTCAACGACGGCGAGCGAGACTTCTGCTGGACGGTGGCGCTCATGGCCGGCGCCTTCCTCCAGGCCCGCGACCGCCTAGAGAATGAGGTGAGGCTGCGCACGCTCATCAACAACGCGCCGGTCCTGATGTTCGCGCTCGATGGCGCGGGCACCATAACGCTCTTCGAGGGCAAGGTACTCGAAACCCTCGAGGTGAGACCGCAGGAGTTTGTCGGACACTCGATCTACGAGGTTTGCGGCGACCCACGACGTACTCGCGCGGACCTGGAGACGACGCTGGCCGGCACGCCCTTCACGGGCACACTGAGGATCCGGGGAATCGCCTTCGAAACCCAGTACCTGCCCCTGCGGGACCTCGACGACCAGATATCCGGCGTCATCGGTGTCGCTACGGCCGTTATCGAGTGATCGTTGCTTGCGATACCATCCGGTGACAGGAAACCTGCTGCAGCTTCCGAATCCACTGGAAGAATGTACAAAGGTCCAGGCAGACAACAATGAAGAGTGCTAGCCTGCAGCAGGAGGGCGATGAGTAATGCTGGCCCGCCACGTCGGCGCGTTGCTGCTGGCCCTGTCCCTGGCGGTGCCGGCTTGCTCCGGCAGCGAGGAAGAAGAGCCACAGTACGCCCCGCGCGGCACGCCCGTCGAACTCGGGCTCGCCGGCTACGCTAAGGTGGTCTGCTCGGCGGTCTTCGTGAGCGGGCGCGATCCAGAGGAAGCGGCGCGTCACAGCGGTTACTTCTTCCTCGCCGAGGCCGATCGGGACAAGGTCACCGATAGCGACATCGACCGTCAAGAGAAGACGGTGCGGATGACCTGGGGTGGCTCGATCACCCGAACGGCCCAGTATTATGGCGATCAGGGTTGCGTGATTCATCCGCCAGGAGCGGAGGGAGTCTTCTTCGAGCCGGTCGCCGTCGAGACGACCCTGCCCGACGCCATGAGCCAGCCGTGGCCGATGGGAGACCTGTTGGCGGACGCGCCGCTACCACCCGAGATCGACAAGGCCGAGCTGGACGCTGCCGTAGAGACCGCGTTCGCCGATCCGGAGGCCCTCACCGCCGCCTTCCTGGTGGTCTACAAGGGGCGGATTATCGCCGAACGCTACGGGCCGGGCATCGACAAGGACACCCAGCTCGAGAGCTGGTCGATGGGCAAGAGCTTGACCGCGACCCTGGTCGGCTTGCTGGTCGGCGACGGCGAGTTCGGACTCTACGACTCGGCACCAGTGCCGGCCTGGCAGGGTGCAGACGACCCCAGGTCGAAGATCCGTATCGCCGACCTCCTGCACATGAGCAGCGGCTTGCGGTTCATCGCCCCTCGCGATCCGGACTACACGCCGGAGAAAGGCTACCCGGATCACATGTACGTCTACACCGGCGCCATCGATGTCTTCGACTTCTCGATCGACCGTCCTCTGCAGTTCCCGCCCAACACCGAGGGGCGATATCGCAACTCCGACCCCCTCACCCTCGGCTACATCATCCGCGAGACGGTGCGCAGAAGAGGTGAGGAGTACCTCACCTACCCGCAGCGGGCGCTTTTCGATCGCATCGGTATCCGCAAGCAAGTGATGGAAACCGACCCATACGGTAATTTCCTGCTCACCGGCTACGACTACGGCACCGCCAGGAACTGGGCCCGGCTCGGCATGCTCTACCTGCAGGATGGAGTTTGGGAGGGAAAGCGAGTTCTGCCCGAAGGCTGGGTGGAGTTCGTCAGCACCCCTGCCCCGGCCTGGTCGGAGCCCGTCTACGGTGGACTCTTCTGGCTCAACCGCACCGGCGAGTGGAATCTGCCCCTCGATGCCTATTTCATGGCCGGCGGCGGTGGGCAGAGAACCTTCATCGTGCCCTCGCACCACCTGGTCATTGTCCGCATGGGCCACTTCCGGGGCGACGCCGCCGGCATGAGGGCCCTCAACATCGCCCTCGGCCAGCTGATCGGCGCCATCAGGGCGGACAGCTGAAGGTGGTCAACAAGGGCAGATAGACGACCGGCGACGGGTGTCGTGCTACCGACCAGACCCGGTCTTTGATTCCTTTTCCTTCTCCCCCTCTTTCTCCTTCTCCGGCCGCTCCCACGGCGTCCACTCCTCGCCGAGGATGTACTTCTGCATCCAGCGGATCTCCTCGATGTCACGGGCGCGCTGGTGGCGCGGCTCGCGGAATCCATGCGGCTCGCGCGGGAACTTGATGTAACGAACCGGAGCCTGCCCGATGTCCTTGAGGGCGGTGAAGAACATCATGCTCTGCTGCTCGGTGTCGGTGGTGTCCTCGATGCCATGGAGCAGGATGGTCGCTGTCTTGACGTTCTTCACGTGGGTCAGGGCCGATTGGTTCCGGTATCCTTCGGGGTTGTCCCAGGGCGTTCCGCCGATGTGCCACAGCCGCACGTCGTTGTTGAAGCCGGGCCCATACTCCGAGGTCCAGTCGTAGACCCCGGCACCAATCGAGGCGGCCTTGAAGCGATCGGTCTGGGTGATCGTCCAGCCGCCGAGGATGCCGCCGTAGCTCCAGCCCTTCAGGCCCATCCTGTTGGCATCGACGATGCCTTGCTCGATGAGAGAGTCGACACCGTTCATCAGGTCCTGGTAATCACCCAGCCCGATGCCGTCTCCCTTGGCCACCGTGTTCCCCTCGCGGAGACGATCGGTGTAGCCACTGCTGCCCCGCACGTTGGCCGACAGCGAGGCATAGCCGAGCCCGGCATAGATGTGGTAGCTGGCGCGGAAGCTGTTGGTGAATACGCCCGCCGGGCCGCCGTGGATGTTGAGAATCAGCGGCACTCTGGCCCCTTCAACGTAGCCGGGTGGCAGGTGGAGCAGGCCTTGGATCTCAAAGTCGTCCTTGCTCTTCCACTGGATGACTTTCATGTCGGCAAGGAGGAGCTTCTCCGCCAAGCCTGGGTTCGCATCGGTCAGGCGCACGGGGCTGAAGTCGTCTACCGAAGAGGCATACAGGTCAGCCGGAGTGTCGTAGTCGGTGAACGAATAGACCATCTTCTTGCGGTCCTTCGAGAACGAGCTGGCCCGCAACGTTCCGGTCACCCGAGTCAGCTGCTCTACGTCACCGCTGGCAACGTCCAGCCTGAAAAGGTTGGTGTCGGTCCGCTGCTGGCCGGTGAACAACAGCGAGTGACTATCGGGCGTCCAGACAACTCCCCGGATGCTGCCCGCGTATTTTCCAGAAACAAGGCCATGTTCCCGCAGATAAGGATCCATGAGATAGATCTTTGTGTTGCGGTTCAGCCACTCCTTGTCATCGGCAGCCAGAAACAGGAAGGTCTTGCCGTCGGGGGCCCACAGCAACCCGCCCTCAGGCGCGTGATTGTGGGTCAGTTGCGTCTTCATCTTGTCGGCGACGTTGACGATGTAGATCTCGCTCTTGTCGGCGTCGTTCCGTCGGTTGGTATAGCGGGCGGTGAAGGCAAGGCGTTGGCCGTCGGGCGAGACGTCGAAGCTGCCGACGATGAACTGCTCGTCGGTGATCTTCTCCTCTTTCTTCGACTCGACGTCGAACATCCACAAGTTGCTCCAGTAGGATCTGGACTGGCCGTTGGGTCCCTCGTCGACGAAGATGGCGTCGGCCTTGGCCTTCAGAGCCTTTTCCTCGTCCTCGGGGCGCTTTTCCTCAGCGCTGAAGAAGATCCTTGTCGAATCGTCAGACCACTGGTACCGCCCGATGCTGGTCTCGTGCTCGGTGAGCTGAACCGCCTCGCCGCCAGCCGTCCGCATCCAGAAAATCTGCCGCTTTTCATCGACCGACCTGAGAAAGGAAAGGTACCTTCCGTCTGGCGAGAACTGGAAGGCGCTGCCGCCCTCTTCACCGATATACCGGAACGGCTCGCCGCCGGCGGCCGGGATCATGTAGTAGGTGGTCTCGCGCTTGTTGTCGTCCCAGTCGAGCTCGTTCTTGGAGAAAAAAACCCAGTTGCCGTCGGGCGACATCAGCGCGCCGCCGACGCCGACCATGTCGAGCGCATCATCGACGGTCATCGCCCGGCGCGTCTCCTGGGCGGAAGCGCCGGTGAGAACCAAGAGCACAAAGGCAACGACCAGCGTCCCCTTTTTCATCATCGCTGTCCCTCTCATTGTCACCCTCTTCGTGGGTTGAACACTGAGCTGCGTCGGGCGTGTGACTCTCCGGCCTAGCGCCCACACCAGCCCGTTCCCTGCCCCTGCCGATTGCGCATTGCCGGGCTAGGCCCATTCTTATACTCCGTAATCATGAAGTCCGCGAGCCCGTCCCTAGCCCGCACTTCTCAACGGGTCGTGAAGCGAGCGGGCGTAAGGGCTGCGAGGACAAGGCGCGCGCCGGTTCGAGGGCGCAGGCGTACTCGTGCAGTACGTCGAGCCCTCGAGCCAAGCGCAACGCAGTCATCGCCTGCCATTGCGCTCGCGCAGCCGCGAGCCGTTGAGAAATGCGGGCTAGTGCCGCCCCGGGCTTATACGCGCCCGCAGCAGAAGACCGATGAGATATGCGGGGCTATGGGTTCGGAACTACCACCTCGAGAAACGGGAAGATCTCGAAATCCTGGTGATTGAATGTCGCCAATCGGTCGACACCGGCCTCGCTCAGCGTTGCGGCAAGAGCCGTGTCGAGGATCCTCTTGCGTCCCAGGCGCAGCGAGCCAAGGAGCTCGAGCGCCCGGTGAAGCATCGTCGGTGGGGGCACCACGCGCATCGTTTCCGGCGCATCCCACAAGTCTCGGGCCATGGACAAAGCCCGATCCATCGTCATCGGCCGCTCGAAGCGGCGCGGATCGGTGACCACGTGGACGAACTCGAAGAGCACCTGCGGCGTGAGCGCCAGCGAAGCGCCTCGTATCGAGAGCTCGGATTCGAGCAGCTTTCGAGCCGCGTGGTGATGTGGGGAGCCGGCCATCGCCCAACTCACGAGCACGTCGGTATCGAGTCCGAGGGTCACTGTCCGTGCATCTCATCGAGCAGCTGAGACCGCGTCCAGCCCTGGCGGAGCCTTCCGCTGTCGTGCGGCGATAGATCCCGCAGGGAGCGGCGCCCCCTCCGCTCTCGCTCGAGATAGTCGGCCATTGCCTGGCGAATCAGCTCGGCCACAGGTCGCCCCGTGCATGCCGCCATGGACTTCAGCTCCTGGTAGGCGCTCTCGGAAACATGTACCGATATAGGTTTCATGCCAAGAGTCTATATCGGATTTATATATTGACGCAAGCGGTCGGGCACAGCCCTCTCCTGCATGAGACGGTCACGGACCACGCAACGAGACCAGCCCGGAGTTCTCGGAAGCGTAGTGGGGGTTGGTGATCTGTCGGTTCCAACCGACCCCGTACGTGCTAGTGTGTTGGAGCAGATCGGTGCCAAACTAGTCGATGGCTGGCTCACACTCTGGTGATGGGTGAAACTGACCTAGCACGTCGAGCCTTGCGCCCGGTGCACGGCCGTGAAAATGTGGGGGTTGTGAGGCCGTCGCGCTCGGTCGGGCGCTGGCACCCCATCCCGTCTTTCTACGTTCGAGGAGGTCCTATGCGAGGTCCCTGGCTTGTCGCCGTTGTTACCGCCATCGTCTTGCTTCCCGCATCCAGCCGTGGCGTGGCGCCGACGCAGGAGCAGGCCTCGGATGCGGCCGCCGGTGCCGAGAATAGCTGGGAGAGCCGGTTCCGGGCGATTCCCGACCCGGACAACATGCGCGCCTACATGAAGCGGCTCAGTGCCCGCCCGCATCATGTCGGCTCGGCCTACGACAAGGACAACGCCGAGTGGATCCTGGCCCGCTTCAAGGAGTGGGGCCTCGACGCCGAGATCGAGACCTTCGAGGTGCTCTTTCCGACCCCCAAGGAGCGGCTCGTGGAGATGATCGAGCCGACCCGCTTCGTGGCCAAGCTGCAGGAGCCGGCGCTGGCAGTGGATCCGACCTCGAGCCAGCGGGACGAGCAGATTCCCACCTATAACGCCTATTCCGCCGATGGCGACGTCACCGGCCCGCTGGTCTTCGTCAACTACGGCTTGCCGGAGGACTATGAGCAGCTCGATCGGCTGGGGATATCGGTGGAGAGAGCGATCGTCATCGCCCGCTACGGCCACTCCTGGCGGGGGATCAAACCGAAGGTAGCGGCCGAGCACGGCGCCATCGGCTGCATCCTCTACTCCGACCCGCGCGACGATGGCTACTTCGGCGGCGACGTCTTCCCCGCCGGCCCCATGCGGCCGCCCGACGGCGTGCAGCGAGGCAGCGTCATGGACTCGCCGCTCTACCCGGGCGACCCGCTCACCCCGGGCGTGGGGGCCACACCCGAGGCCGAGCGACTGGCGGTGAAAGACGCTCCGACCCTGACCAAGATCCCGGTGCTGCCGATCTCCTACGGCGACGCCCAGCCCTTGCTCGCCGCCATCGGCGGGCCGCTGGCTCCCCCCGCATGGCGCGGCGGCCTGCCCATCGCCTACCACGTCGGTCGCGGCCCGGCGAAGGTCCATCTCAAGGTGGCGGCAAACTGGAACCTCGAGACCCTCTACAACGTCATCGCCCGCATCCCCGGCTCCGGGGAGCCCGACCAGTGGGTGATTCGCGGCAACCATCACGACGCCTGGGTCAACGGCGCCGCCGATCCGCTGTCGGGACAGGTGGTGCTGCTGGAGGAGGCGCGGGCGCTGGGCGAGCTGCTGAAGCAGGGCTGGAAGCCCAAGCGCACCATCATCTACTGCGCCTGGGACGGTGAGGAACCGATGCTGCTGGGCTCCACCGAGTGGGCCGAGTTCCACGCGGACGAGTTGCGCCAGCATGCCGCAATCTACATCAACACCGACGGCACCGGCCGCGGCTACCTCGGCATGGGCGGCTCGCACAGCCTGGAAAAGTTCATCAACGACGTCGCCCGTGACATCGAGGACCCCGAGACCGACCTTTCGGTATGGAAGCGGCGCCAGCTCGCCGACATCGCCAGGGCCCGCTCGCAGGGAAGCCGGCAGAAGATCCGCCAGCGTGCCAACCTGCGCATCGGCGCCCTCGGATCGGGCACCGACTACACGGTCTTCCTCGACCACCTGGGAGTTGCCTCCCTGAATCTCGGCTTCGGCGGCGAGGATAGCGGCGGCGTCTACCACTCCATCTACGACGACTTCTACTGGTATACCCACTTCGCCGACACCGACTTCACCTACGGGCGCGCCCTGGCGCAGACCGCCGGTACCGCCGTCGTGCGCTTTGCCGATGCCGAGGTGTTGCCCTACGAGTTCACCGGCCTGGCCGACACCGTGCACCAGTACCTCGATGAGCTGCAGGCTCTGCTCGATGGCAAGCAGGCCGAGATCCGCGATCGCAACCTGCAAATCGAGGAGGGCGTCTTCGCGGCCACCTCCGATCCCAGACGGCCGACCCTGGCGCCGCCGGTGGAAGAGGTGCCGCCGCACCTGAACTTCGCGCCGCTGGAGAATGCCGCCGATCGGCTCGGCCGCAGCGCTAAGAACTACCGGACGGCGCTGGCCGAAGCTCGGGACGGAGGGGCCACGGACGGCCCCGATGCTTCCCTGGCCGCCCTCAACCGCATCCTCATCGACAGCGAGCGCCGCCTCACCAACGCCGACGGGCTGCCGCGTCGCCCCTGGTACAAGCACCTGCTCTATGCCCCCGGCGTCTATGCCGGCTATGGCGCCAAGACCATCCCCGGCGTGCGCGAAGCGATCGAGCAGAAGCGCTACGAGGAGGCGGAGACGGAGATCGCCCGCGTCGCCAAGGCGCTCGAAGACGAGGCCGCGCTCATCGATTCGGCCACGGAGCTTCTCGAACGGCGGACCACGAGCCAATGAGGAGTCGAAGCCGAGCCTGCGGCAAGGCGCTACCCAGAACGTCTCACACCACCCCACATCCCTGAAGGAGAGGCCCAAGGTGAAGATCGAGATCGGATTTCCCGTCGCCTGGTTGCTGGCGGGCGCGCCGCTGCTCGCCGGACTGGTTCTTTCTTGTGCGACCTCCGAGCCCGTTGAGCCCGCCGACCTGGTGCTGCGCGGCGGCAAGGTGGTCACCGTCGACGAGGCGCAGCCTGAGGCCGAGGCCGTCGCCGTTACCGGCTACACCATCACCGCGGTGGGTAGCAACGAGGAGATCAGCCCTTTCATCGGCCCCGACACCGAGGTCATCGAGCTCGACGGTCGGCTCGTGGTGCCCGGCTTCATCGAGGGACACGGTCACTACTTGAGCCTCGGCAGGGCGAAGATGATCCTCGATTTGACGCAGGCGAAGAACTGGGACGAGATCGTCGCCATGGTGGCGGAAGCGACCCGCAAGGCAAAGCCGGGCGAGTGGATCAGCGGCCGCGGCTGGCACCAGGAGAAGTGGGACCGGGTACCGCAGCCGAACGTCGACGGCGTGCCGCTGCACGCCGGGCTCAGCGCCATCTCCCCCGACAACCCGGTCAACCTGACGCACGCCAGCGGCCACGCCTCCTTCGCCAACGCCCTGGCCATGAAGCTGGCCAGCATCGCCGCCCACACGCCCGACCCGCCCGGCGGCACCATCGTCAAGGACAGCCGGGGCAATCCCACCGGCCTGCTGCGGGAGACCGCCCAGCGGCTGGTCGGCGCGGCGATCGCCAAGTCCCAGGAGGGCCGCAGCCCCGAGGAGGTCGACGCCGACTTCCGCCGCCGGGTCGAGCTGGCCGGCCAGGAGGCCCTCTCCAAGGGTGTTACCAGCTTTCAGGACGCCGGCTCGTCGTTCGCCGAGATCGACCGCTTCAAGGCGATGGCCGCGGAGGGAAAGCTCCCCGTGCGCCTCTACGTCATGGTGCGGCGGGAGTCGAACGAGACCATGGCTGAGCGGCTGCAAGACTACCGCATCATCCCCGAAGACAACGACTTCCTCGCCGTCCGCGCCGTCAAGCGTCAGATCGACGGCGCCCTCGGCTCGCACGGCGCCTGGCTGCTCGAGCCCTACCAGGATATGCCCGATAGCAGCGGGCTGGTGCTGGAGCCGGCCGAGGAGATCACCCGCACCGCCGAGATCGCCATCGAAAAAGGGTTCCAGGTCAACACCCACGCCATCGGCGACCGCGCCAACCGCGAGGTGCTCGACATCTACCAGAAGGTCTTCGCCGAGCACCCCGACCAGAAGGATCTCCGCTGGCGTATCGAGCACGCCCAGCACCTCGATCCCGCCGACATCCCCCGCTTCGGGCAGCTCGGCGTCATCGCCTCGATGCAGGCGGTGCACTGCACCTCCGATGGGCCGTGGGTGGCCAAGCGGCTGGGCGAGGCGCGCGCCGAGTCGGGCGCCTATGTGTGGCGCAGCTTGCTCGACTCCGGCGCCGTGGTCACCAATGGCACCGACGTGCCGGTGGAGGATATCGGCCCGATCCCTAACTATTACGCAGCGGTGACGAGGAAGTCGGCGGACGGCACCGCCTTCTTCCCGGCCCAGCGAATGAGCCGCGAGGAGGCGCTGCGCTCCTACACCCTCGACAACGCCTACGCCGCCTTCGAGGAGAACCTCAAGGGCTCGCTCACCCCCGGCAAGCTGGCCGACATCGTCGTCCTCTCCAAAGACATCCTCACCATCCCCGAGGAGGAGATCCCCTCCGCCCAGGTGGATTACACCATCGTCGGCGGCGAGGTGCGCTACGAACGCTGAGGCAATACCCCCGAGCGGTTACTCGTAGCGGAGGGCCACCATGGGATCGACGCGGGCGCCGCGGCGGGCGGGGAGGTAGTTGGCGACCAGCGCGACGGCGAGCAGAACCAGCGCCGTGGCCCCGAAGGTCAGCGGATCGATGACGCTGACGCCGAAGAGCAAGCCCGACAGAACCCAGGTCAGCGCCAGCGAC